>NZ_QRQB01000030.1:0-22341 GCF_003475785.1 Coprobacillus sp. AF33-1AC
TGGATCTACTTCGATTTGTTCTGGATCTACTTTTGTTGTATCACCAACTAAACCAATAATAGTTTGTAAATCCCCTCTTGAAATATGAGCTTGTAACCCTTTTGCTTTTACTGCGTTTTCAATTCTTTCTACATCTTCTTGTTTTGTGTTTTGTTTTAATACAATAATCATCTCTATATCCCCCTTAAAAAAACAAAAAAACTCATCCATAAAGGACGAGTTGATTCCCGTGGTACCACCTTATTTCACCTATATATCACTATATAAGCCTCATCAAGTACTAACATACTTTTATCATATAACGGTGATAACCGGAGACGCCTACTCCATTCAACGTTCTACTCATAGCTGTATTCATAAATTACGCCAAATCTTTTTCCACCAACCAAAGACTCTCTATGTTTTAATAATTTATTACTATGTCTACTCACTGTATTTATTAACATCTTATCGAAAAGATGAAGTGAAGTCAAATGATTTAATTATTTATTCGTTGATGAGGAATAAATGATTGATCATTAATTGCTTCAAAACGATAAACTAATGCTTGATAATGTTCAATAATTGTAGGTAACGCTTGAACTGTTGTTGTTTTTGGTGATGAATCATGAAACAAAATATTAATATTATTAACATGTGATGATGTTGCCTGATTAATGATGGTATTAACAGCTACATTGTTTCCTGAAGCATCTGATGAACTGACATTCCAATCATAATATTGATATCCTCTATTTATCAATTCTTTAGATAGAGATGACATAAGTCCTGTACAATAACGACGTGAAATTGTATTAGATGACCCACCCGGAAAACGAACATAACGAGGAACATAGCCTATTAATCCTTTAACCATATTACCCACTTTCGTCAAATCATCAAAATAAGACTGAGATGATGCATATACTTTTTTATAATCGTGACAATATGTATGTAAAGCAATAGTATGTCCTTTTTCATGTGCTAATTTAATTAAATAATTATAAGTTTGATTATTTCCCGTAACAAAAAAAGTTGCTTTTGCGTGATAACGATCCAAAATATCCAAAATACTTTTTGTATTTTGAGATGGTCCATCATCAAATGTTAAATACACTATTTTTTCATTAGATTGTTTATTAATTCCTGCTGTAGTTCTATTAACAACTTGTATTTCTCTTTGTTTTGATATTTTATTACCAGAACGGTCTATTCCTGTATAAGTTACATAATATGTGCCAACTTGTGTTAAATCAACTTGGCTAAAATCAATTTGAAGTTGTGGACTAGGATCTCGATTATCTTTAATTTCTACACCCTTTTGATAATCCGCATTTCCTCCTGCCACGATAGTAAGTGTATCTAAACCTGTAATGTCAGGTGCTTCACTATCTTTAACGATAGTCACTTTAGCCTTTTTTTCAGTAATATTTTTACCTTCATCTTTAACGCAAACCGTCACTTCCTGTGTTCCTTCTTGATCAAAAGAATACTTCTTTTTAAAGTAAACTTGAGTATGGGTTGCATCCTTTATATTTTCTACCATATCTTGTGCCTGAACATGCATACCTAAATCTATATCTAGATTTTTAACATCAAACTGTGGAGCATGACTATCTACAACCTTTACATAAGTTTTATATTCTTTTTTCTTATAAGTATAAATAACAGAATATTGACCTAATTTTTGATAATTCACTTCTTTATCATTAATTTGGACACTTTTCAAAGAACCGTTCCTTACTTTTTTTATATTTTTTCTTGCATCATAGGCAGAATTAATTTCGATTTTTACTATCTTTTCATTAAATTCAATAGGTGAGCGTACTAAAAAATATATCAATAACAAAGCAATTGTCACAACAATTAAAACAATGATTCCTATTATTTTCCCTTTGATATTATTTTTCATCTTCATCACCCTTATTTTTATTATACTTGACTTATTCTTGTACTGTCTAGTAAATAGTTTACCCATATATAAGTATTCAATTAAAAAAAGTGAATAAATAAGTTACATTTTTCTTACTCGTTCACTTCAGCAATATATATTATTTATGATCAAAATAATCCGTTTTATCTGCTTCTGTAATTTTTCTTATGACTTTACAAGGATTCCCTACAGCAATTACATCACTAGGAATATCTTTTGTAACAACACTTCCAGTTCCAATAATCGTATTATCGCCAATAGTCACTCCTACTAATATTTTTACATCGCCACCTAACCAGACATTTTTGCCTATATGTACCGGTTTCCCAATACAAGCACCATTTATTCTTTCTTTTGCATCAAGGGCATGATTAACAGGATAAATACCTATATTAGGTCCAAGCAATGAATGAGCACCAATAGTCACTTCAGCACAATCTAGAATAACACAACCAAAATTAATATATACATCATCTTCAATAGTAATATTCTTACCAAATTCACAATGAAAATCCGGTTCAATCCAAACTCTTTGGCCTACCTTTTTAAACAGTTTTTCCATAAGTTGTTGCCTCAATTCAATATCTGCATCATCTGTTTTATTATAAGTTTTAAACAGTTTTTTGGCTTCAACTCTTCGATTAAACAAATCTTGATCAAAGTCATTGTACATCTTTCCTAATTGTAATTTATCCCACTCTGTCATTTTCACTTACTCCCTAGCATCTCATCATTTTAAAAACCATTTTTATTCATCATATTGATTAGAAATTGCACAACATATATGTTCATCATCTATTTTTTTGAGTTACTTCTATATAATTCACATGACATCCTTCACAAAATAACATTAGTTATCATTTTTTATATCATGAAATTTATTTCTTACTAAAAAAAGAAAAAGCGGTCTTAATAACCCTAGTGATAAAATGGTTGTTGCTGTTAAAATATCTCCATATCGAGGACTCACATTCATATATATTCTATGAGCTATGAAAGTATCTAAAATAAATGTAATGATCAACATCAATAATAAAACCAAAAACAAAACCATCTTCAATTGTTGGTAAAAAAAGAAATACATACTTAGTAAAAAAGATATCAAAGTAAGACAACTTGAGATCATTCCTAATGCTTTATAACCTACTATTTTTCCAAAAATAGACTTATTATAAAATGGTATCCATACTCTCATTCCTTCTTTATTCCACAAATTCTTAGTCATTAACCTCAATGCCATACTTTCAAAAACATAACTCATAACACTATAGGCTACAATTACAATAAAAATAGTTATGAAAAAAATAAAAATAGATGAAAGAATTCCCATTAAAAATAAAACACTCATTGCTCCCATATACATCCCTCTCAATAACCTTCACATCTTAAAATAAATCTAACATATTATCTAAATACATATATTCCCTTACATGTATTTGGTATTCAGGTTTAGTCATATAATAAAGTATAAACTCTAAAACTAAAGCACTTCCTAATCCTCTTCCTTCTATTTTAAATTGTGAAAATTCTTTTGGTAAATAAATATTCTTTATATCATCAATACTAATAAATGATGGGTTTTCCATTGCTTTTGAAAAAAGATATCCCTTATTGGCTTCTGGAGCCTTACATTGATGATCTAAACAATCTTCTCCTAAATTTTGACGACTTACAGTTTCATAACACAATTTTCTATCTTGACAGCCAATCCAACAACACTCATTACATAAAAATTCTAATTTATCTTTTTGCATTTGTGACCAATGGTCAAATTGATGAAAAGATTTATTTAAACGGAAATCTGGTACAACATAGCGAAATTCTTTTCTATTCACTTCATTTTCTAATTGTTCAAACTTCGTTATTACCTTGGTTGTAGAAGAAACAAAATAAAGTTTTGGATATTTCTTTTTTAAGTAATCTAGCAACAAATCACTATGGACAATAACACCATTTTGTATTTTACATCTTTCAAGCAAATCACAAAGATCATTACATCTTTGATCTAAAAGATGTTCTTTTTTTAATAAGGAATTACTAAAAGTAAGTCTTGCGGAAATATCATATTCCTGCATTAAACTCAAAACTTTTTGAGGATCATGATTTTCGTAACTGATACGACCACCATTCCAAATGCAATTTGCAGGCGATCCATATATAGAACCGATATCACACCATTCATAAAAATATTCACGATGTTCTTTAAATAAAGGTAAGAACTTTTGATATAATTCGTAAAATTCAAATAAACCTGGAAGATGAAAATAAGCCTTTTTCATTTGTCCCATTTTATCACCTCAATGTAAATTTATTCATAATTAATCCGTTCAATTTTAAAGATAACTGGTCTTGTTCCATCACTGCAACAGGCAATCATTTCATTTTCGTTTTTCATCCACCCATTCATAATAGAGCCACCTTGTAATCCCGTATAGATGTAACGAGAAATCGCATCCATGCTTCTAAGCAGAATGGTAATTTAGGTCCTCCTGCTATCGTATCTCGATTACCATTTGTTTTGATTAAAGTATTCAATCCCATATGCCAAAAATCATCACGTTTATCATCACGATAAAATATAAATTCATCGCCTACATTGTAACATGGACAAACACCTGAATGAGGATTTGCACAATAATGTTGTTGTAATTCAGGATATAATTTTTTATCTAAAACAGTTATTTTCACTTTATGTTTCATCATTTTCTCCTTAAAGTAACAATTATTTTTTACATTTTATAAACTCTTGAATACCTGTTATGAAGGATAAAAGAATAATCACGATATAGCCAATTTGAACAGCAATATGACTATGATGCCAATTATCTGCAGCAAGTACACACCATATGATACCTTGAACAAACTGGATTATCCAATTCATATTTGTATTGCTTTTGTTTTTATATTTTACAATGAGTAAAATAATATATATAACTAAAACAAGAAATAAAATAACGGTTACCATGATCTTCCTCCCTCATCAAATTATTTATTGATAATTGGTGTAATGACAGGTTTACCTTCTCTATCTAGTAATGGTGTCATTCCTCCTGCATTACCACTCGTATGGAATATATAATTCACTCCTGTTTCTCTATCAACCCAAATTTCTGTTAATGTTAGTGTTCCTTGTGAGTATACTTTTTCAAATCTTTTATCTTTTGCCATCGTTTTTCTCCTTATCTTTTATCTTATATTTTAATTATAAATTTAAAAATTTGTTTGCTCCTATTGAAAATAATTCAAATCTTTTTTGTGTTAAAGTATCCTCTTCTTCAATCCATACTTTGAAGATATTTTCTTTTTCATTATTAATAATCTTGCATAATTGTTTAGCAGTATATGTTTCTTCATTTAAATTATAAAAGTGAATAATTCTATCATCTAGCGTCATATTATATTTATTCTTACTAGAATATCCTGGAATACAATCCAATGGATCAGTACATTCCTTGTCATATTTTTTACATGGTTTGCAAATATCATCTCCATAAACAGTAAGTTTTAAAGTTATTAATGGATTATCAATAATCATATTAGCAACCTTGTAAAAATCATGTCCCATTTTTTCATCCGGTACAAATTTTTCTATACCTGCCCCATATAATTTAATAATATCAATAAAATGATGAGGCTTTATTAAAATTGTTTGCATAAAGTTTCCTTTCTCTAATCTACTTCATATGCTCTTGCTAGAACATAAAAAACGCATAAATATAACTATAGCTTATTTTACAAATATCATTTTCTCAATACCTTTTCTTATTTATTTTTTGAAACAATCTGACTCAATATCGTTCCTATTATCAAGGTAACGATATCTAAAATAATTGTATCATTTATACCAATAATAGAATTAGCTCCCAATATTAAAATGATTGCAGCTATATCAAGTGTTATAGCTAACACTCTACATAACCTCATTTTATTTATTTTTTCTTTATCATCTTTACTTAAATCATGATATCCAGCAATCATATTGGAACATTTGCCAAAATATAAAGGAATAGAAATACCCACTAATAGAATCGTACATAGCAGTAATGGTATTTTCATATCACTCATTTTCTCCTAAGTCTTTGAAACTAACCTTTATTTAGTAATTCTTCTAGAACTTTTCTTACATTATGAGCAGCATCTTCTTGGATTTCAATTATTTTTGCACCCCTAGCTTTAGCAACTTCTCTTAAATCAACCGATATTCCTGTATGAAATGAACATCCAACAACTAAAAAGACATCTCCTGGTTGTAAAGCATAAACCATTTCATAAGCTTTTTGATAGTTTGGTGCTGGATCTCCATAAAGTACAGGTTTGTTATATAAAGAATACGCTTTATCCATTTCATCATCTTCCGGTAAACCACCGTGTAATTCCAAAGCATCACTTCCTGCCATTTTATGTAATCCATCAATATTCATTGTAATAATGGGAATATGATATTGTGCTAAAACAATATGTGCATCGTTAGGCTTTGCACCATTCATATTAGCTTTTAATTGTTTAATGACCTCATTATATTCTTCATGATGTGTATTAGCGTAACTTCTAAATAGTTTTTCTCTTACATCTGGTCTTTCCATAAATGTTGGTATATTACTTTGTTTTGATATTCCCGCTCCTGTAAATGCGAATATTTTCATTTTCATCATCCCCTTAACTCATTAAAATTATAGCACACAAATTGATTTACATAATAAAAAGAACTTCAATTCACAACATTGTAAAAAAGTTCTTTTCATATAAAAATCAACTATTAACTTCATTCCTTATAATTTATATTTTCAATAATTTTTTAAAAGTTTTGCCAATCGGTATTTGAGTTGAATCATTAAGAATAATTTCATGACTTGTTTTTTTATAAATAAAACTCTTATTTACAACAAATGATTTATGGGTTTGTATAAATCCATATGGTTGTAGTTTAAAAAATGCATCTGATAATTTTTCACGAACAACAAAAGAAGCCTGTTCACTATGAACCACTAAATTATGTCCATAAGATTCAATATACATAATTGTTTTAGCACATAAACGAATATGTGAGTAACTTGTTTTAAACTCTATATAGTAATCTAAATTATTATTTTTCATTTCAAAAAAATCAAACATTTGTGATAAATCATCTTCAGTACATGGATTTTTCATAAATAATACAGGCTTGATATCTAATAAATCAAACATGTAAGTTTCATCATCTACAACACAAATCATGTCTGAATGATATTTGCCTTTTAAATTAATAGCTCGATGAAGATCCTCTATAGTATTAATTAAAATAATAATAACAGACTGACTATCTAATTGATTTTCATCTACATATTCAATATATGGATTATTCTTTAAATATTTCTTGATTTGTTCACTTATACTTTCAGAACATTTAAAAGAGATTTTAATCATGTTTCATCCCTCTTTCTAATTCTTTTATATAAGTATTAAAACTATCAACATTCCCACTAAGTAAAGAACAAATATTATACTTATCTATCACTGTGATCCCACATTGTTCAATATAATCAATAAACGCTTTATAAGTTCCATCTTCTATCGCATTCATTGTAGTAGGAACGATAGTAAATTGAGAATGATCGGTTAATAAAAATGTTAACTGAATTGCATAACCATTTTGTGCCCAGCCTCCTGTAGTCTTTACATAACTTATTTTTATTAAACTGATATGTTCCATATCTAACAAAAATATATTATCTGCACTATTATTTGTTTTTAAAAGTTGGAATACACCTTTCAATCCGCTATTGGTACGATAATAACCTAATTTTTTATTCTTTATTTCCAGATACTCTGAACTACCTGATAAAGATAAAAAGAATATTTCAGCAACAATAAAAACAATCATACTAATAAAGATTATTTCTATGTTATTCAACATTAAATATGTTTTTAACAAATTAAATAATCCAACAAAAATAATCATTCCTTGCACAAGAGATAAACTAATAAAATTAACTAGCATTTTCTTTTTATTAATTTTGATTCCTAAAACAATATTTTCCTCTTTCATGTTCAACTCTCCTTTACAACTTTTATTATATTCAATCCATTCATGTCATAAATCAGTTAGGCATGAAAGCAATCATTGTTGTCATCAAAGCTAATAAAATAGTGTCATATCACATATAAAATTACTGAACTTACATTATAATTCTACTAACTGCCCATTGTCAAAATAATAAATATTTTCTTTTTTATAGCCATATGGAGAATTTGATACGCTTATGTGAGGTTCAAATGTAAAATAATTTACATCACTTAATTTTATTTTATTCCCTTTTTCAATATAAATTCTATCTTCGCTTTTATTTACAATAGAATGTCCTAAATTTCCTAAAAAATCCAAATTTATAAATCCTTCTTTATTTATCATATTATTCATATGAAAATAAAGATCTTCAAAAGTTGTTTCAACAGTAACATACTTTAATAATTCTTGATGTAAACTATTTTCCATTTGTAGTCCTTTTCTCCAATCATTATTTTGAATGTTATCTATACAATCAACAACTATCCCATTTTCAACAACAATTGTCCTTGCATAATCTCCCCAAATATTATTGTTTTGGGGTGACAAATCTATGGTAATAATATCGTCATTTTGAATAAATCTATCAGATGTTGTATAGTGTTTCCCCGATATTGAAACATATGTTTCATCTCCCGAAAAAATAAATGCACCTATATTCCAATACCAAAAAGAATCAGCTCCCAATATAAACATTTTCTTTTCTAAATCTTTTCTTAAATCAACCAATGACATACCTGATTTAATAATCTCTTTTGCATATTGCATTGTCAATTTTGCTAAGTTTTGAACATCCTTATTTTCCATAAATTTTGTAGCTCCCTTCATATGAAAACTATTATATTGCTTTATCAAGCATGTCGTTTCCTATTAATTATTCTTTCTTTTTTTAGGTTCTGGTAACTGATCTACCATAATTTGAAAAAGCCCAGTTAAAAATTTGGGTTGATCAACTTCATTAACCAGCAACATTTCTTTTGCTCCATCATATGGCTTTTCATATACGACAGTAGGCATATATTCAATAGCTGTTTTTACCGGCTTTACAAGTAATCTATCATCATATATTCCACCTACTATCTTACCTTGATAATAAATAATAAATTCTCCCATCATTGATCTATATGTAACATCCGTTAGGTCAGATAATTGAGCCAAGATAAATTGTAAATATTGTTTACTTGATGCCATCCATATCTTCTCCTTATATTATGATTCATTAACTAATTTTCCTGTTATATGTTCAGGTGTTAATTCAAGGCAAAGAACAGCAGGTCCAGAATGTAAAAGTTCATGTTTTAAATATGCTTCATCATCTGTAAACTTCTTACAAAGATTTGAACATATTTCCTCATTTTTATCTTTGCTTTCTACTAGATGAATTTTTCCAAATACGACTACACTACGAATATTTAAAGACCATTCCCCCTCTTTACGATATCCTTTATCGTAGACACAAAATGAAACCTTCTCATATTTTTTGACAGCGTCTATTTTATGTCCTGATTTAGCACCATGAAAATAGATTTTCCATCTTTTTCATTATACCAATGATTCATTGGGATTCCATAAGGGTAACCATCATCTCCTAATACAGACAATACGCCTCTTGGTTCATTTTTTAAAACTTCTATACATTCTTCTTTACTTAACTCTTGTTTAAATCTTCTCATTTTACGAAACATCTTTGATTCTCCTTCACTATCTTTTTTAAGACTTCCTTATCGTTCCATAGGCATGTCCACTTACTAGAGTATACATATCAGCAATGATTTTTTTCATCTTGGATTCTCCTTTGTAATTGATGATAAGCCTCTAACAACCAAGTATGAGGCATTAATATTTGATGATGATCAAATTGATATTGCATAAAATAATAGCATTCTTCATCTAATGAAATTGCTATTGCTTTCTTTAAGCCTTGATAATAAGGTGGTATGCCTGATTGATCCCACGCTAGTTTATCAGATAAAAATATAACTTTATCATACTCATTAGCATCTTTTTTCAAAGTTGTATGACATTCAATCGCATCTAAAATATCTTGATCATGTATATCAAAATAATTATAAGCGATATATTTTGAAATACGCTGATGTAACAAAAAATGATATTTTTCTTCACTGGGATCAATATCTAAATATAACTGTTGACTATAAAAATACATTTCATCATGACTTACAATAGCACTGATATCATGAAGTAAAGCTACTATTTCTAATTTTTCTATATCTAAATGATATTGCTTTCCAAGAATTCGTGCTACTTGAAAAACATGATAAACATGACGATAAGTTGATTCCTTATGATATTTGAAATATAGATCCTTTATTTCATTTTTTAATTTTTCCATATATCTTATTTCAACCTTTTTTCTAATAACACTAAACGAACATCTGGGATACCATTAAATTGTGTTGGTATGATTCCTATTTCTTGATACCCTAATTTATAATATAAACCACGTGCTGCTTTATTTTTTTCATTTGTATCTATACGCAATTCATAATAACCATGTTCTTTTGCATAATCTTCATAAAATTGAACAAATAATTTACCATACCCTTTGTTTTTAACATAGGGTGAAATAACTAAAGTATGTAAAACACATACTTCATCAGGTAAAGCTCGATATTGCCAACTCCCCTTTGCATACATCTCACCCTGAATTTGGTTAATAATCGCACTGCCTACTATGTTATCATTATCTTCTAATACATATAAATCACTTCTTTTTAATGCATCATAAGCAGTTTGTTTAATTGGATAAATATTGCGTAACCAACCAGTAGTTGTTTTATTTTGTTCTTCTAAATCATGTATTTGATTATATAATTCTTCAACATCTTCTAAATCTTTTGATTGTGCTTTTCTAATACATATTGTTTTCATTATTCATCATCCTTTTGTAATTAAAATTATTATACATGATAAAAAGATGAAAAAAAATAACTTGTCATGATAACAAGTTATCTTTTATTTAATGCTTAATCCTAACTCATATGCTTTTTGAGGATAAATACTGTTTTGTGTCATAGATACAGTTCCACAACCTAAACCTAATACTGATCCTAAATTCTTAAAATGTAAATAACGACAAATAGTGAGATAATGATGATACAAATCACTCATTGCTTCATTAGATTGTTCATAAGCTACAGAAAGCAAAACACTTTTTTTATGAGCGTTCATCAATGCACCATTAAAACTATAAAAACGATCAATCATCAATTTTAATTGAGCTGACATACCAAAATAGTAAAGTGGAGTAACAAACACCAATAAATCATGGTTCATTATCATTTCTTTAATATGATACATATCATCCTTTTGAACACAATCCCCATCCATTCCACAATAATCACAACCTAAACAGGGATGAACTGTACTGTGTGCAATATCTATAACATCAACTGTATGACCATTTTCTTTTACCCCTTTAATAAAATGGTCTGCCAACATTCTAGAGGAACCCCTTTTATGAGGACTTCCTAATAAGACGAGTACTTTCATATTTTCTCACCCCTTTTAATAAAATATCTGTTAATCCCACAAATAAAATCATCATTGCAAGATGATCTAAATAAAAGATAAAAATTGATGTAGTATCAAAAAAATAATACTCAACCCTAAAAAACATATAAGCTAAAATATTTCTCTTTATTAACACATATAAACCATATAAAGATATGACTAAATAAAATATCTTGAAATGTTGTTTTCTCAAAATTCCTCTTACATGAATTCCTATATGACAAACAACCAAAATAAAACACCAATAACAAAGCGCTAAATATATTCTTCTAAAAAGAGCCATCCCTTGATGAATCCCACTTATATAAGACGACATCATAAAACCACTTATCATTTGTAAAAGCATACAAAGAAGTAATAACACATTAATAATAAAAATAATGATTCTTGGATATGTGTATTTTCCTTTTAAAAGCGTCTTATACCAACTCATATTGAGAATTTGATGAATAATAAATAACACAAAACAAAGTATGCCTATTAACATATGGCTACTTTTATCAAAGTAAAAGTAGCCCATGAGAAAAAACAAAGATAACAACATCAATAAATCTATGATCTTTTTTAGTTTTTTATTTTGCATTTTCACTTGCTTTATTAATACAACTTATTGCATTTAAACTACGAGGATATCCCATATATGGTAAACATTGTAATACAACATTAGTAAGAAATGCTGCATCATTTCCTAAATTGAAGTTTCCTTGAATATGTGCCATAACTTGAGGTTCACAACCACCTTGACCATATAAGAAACAAAAAGTAATCATTTCTCTTTGTTTTAAATCTAAACCAGTTCTTGTATAGTAATCACCAAAACAGTTAGAGGCTAACCATTTATTCACTGTTCCTTTTTTCCAAGCTTCATTCATATGTTCACCAAAAATATCTACTTGTGCTTGAATCCCTTTTTCTAATCTGTTTTCTATAGTTGTCGTAGTTTGTGATTCTAAAGGAAGTTCAATTCCTTTTTGTACAAATACTTCATTTGTTACTTTTAAAAATTCAAGCATTCTTCCATAACCTAAATAATCAGTTGCTTGATAAATCATTTCTTTAACTTTAATAGGTGATAAAACATCAAGTGCTTGATTTAAGACTTCTTCATAAGCACAAATTCCTTGATTACCCATCAATACTGATAAAATAGCTAAATAACGTGTTTCTTCATCAAGCTTATTGCCTTCATCATTTTTTACTTCTTCTAAAAAATAATCTAATCTTTCTTTATATTCTTTATCTGTTGCATATAAATTCATATTTTTTCCTCTTTTCTAATTTATTTTATTTAACCAGTTTTTTAAATCTTGTTGACATTGATCAACATCATCACTTCCTACATGAAATCCCTCAGTAACATCAGCCTCCGGTTCAAGTTTTTTTATTGTTTCTACAGTTTGACTTAAGCCACTTCCTCCACTTGTACAAAATGGAACAATCTTTTTATGAGATAAATCATATTCATCAAAAAAAGAATAAAGGATCATAGGCATATCTTGCCACCAATTAGGATAACCAACATATATTGTTTGATATTTATCAAGATGATCAATATGATAAGCTATTTGGGGTCTAGCCTTATCTTTTTGTTCTTGCTTAGCCTGATCAACAACTGTATCATAATCATCACTGTATGCTTTTACAGGTACAATTTCAAACAAATCCCCCTTCGTTTCTTTTTGAATCATTTTTGCAAGATCTCGTGTATGCCCTGACCATGAAAAATAAACAATTAAACTATCAGAATTTGCTGTTTTCAAATCACTTTGAGTTACATTTGATGTCTTTTTCTTTTCTTTTGTTTTTTGCTTACAAGCACTACATCCTAGTATCATGAATATTGCAATAAGAATTGTTATTCCCTTTTTCACTTTCATCCCCCCTATCATTATTTTAAAATATTTATATTTAATGTCTAATACTTATATTTTATAATGAACTATGCCTATTAAGTATGAATTAATTCATGATATAATAAAGTAAAAGGAGACAAGATATGAGCCAAATTATTTTTAAAACTAAAAAAGATGCCATCCATGTTGATAAAGACAATGGTACCAGTGTAGATTACTACCTTTTTGATGAATTTGAAATTCATCAAAATATCATTCAACCTCATACTTTACAAGAATGGCATTATCATCAAAAAATCAAAGAAATTATTGTTGTCAATAAAGGAACCTTACTTTGTCATTATCTAGAAAATAATATACCTAAAAAGCGTCTTCTCAATCCACAAGAAATCGTGTGTGTAGAAAACAGTATTCACACATTTGAAAATAACACTTCCCTTCCTGTAGAATTTACAGTCTTTCGCTTTGTAGCAACAAATAAAAATCTCCAAGAAATAATCAAAAAAGATAAGGTGGTCGTTAAAATATGAATCTATTTACTAAAATTAAATGTATATCTGAATTCACTGAAAGTGAACAAATCTTTGCCCAATTTATTCTAGACCATCCTTATGATGTCATTCAACTTAATATTAATCAATTATCTAAAAGTAGTTATGTTTCTACTTCTACTATTTATCGTGTTATTGAAAAACTTGATTTATCAGGTCTTAATCAATTAAAACTTCAAGTTTCATTATCTTTACAAAACGAGAAAAAGAATGATTCTAGCATTGATTATAACTATCCTTTTACAAAATTAGATAGTCATCATCAAATCATGGAACAAATGTTATCTTTGTATGACCAAACACTTAAATCTACTTTTAATCTCATTGATTTAGATATCTTTTTAAAAGTTGTCCAAGCCTTATATAACGCACAAAATATTTATCTTTTCCCGTCTGTAGGAAACTATTTTATGGCTGAATCATTTCAACAGAATATGTTAGAAATAGGTGTCAAAGTAGATGTTATAAAAGAGCATTATTATCGTCATTGGCACAGCCAATTATGTAATAAAAATGATCTTGTCATTATCATTACCTATGCTGCTAAAACTGAAAACATTTTAGAAATAGCAAAAGATTTAAAAGAAAAGGGTATTCGTACTGTTCTCATCTCTTCTACTATTGATTTACCTATCGCCCAATATGTAGACTATAATTTATTCTTTTCATCATATGAAGATTCAGAAGAAAAGATTGCTTCTTTTTCATCTCGCATTTCTTTGCAATATTTATTAGACTGTCTTTACGCTTGTTATTTTAATCGGGATTATGAAAAAAATTTAGCATATAAAATTAAAAATTACATAGATTAAGGGTTGCTGATGCAACCCTTTTAAAGTGGATGATAGATAGGTTTTTTATGATCAAAAGTACAATAACATTTAAATCCAATCTCTTTTAATTCTTTTCTTGTTTCCTTAATATAAGCACCTAAATGATCAGGTTGATGACTATCACTACCAATTGTAATGATTGTTCCTCCTAATTGATAATAGTGCTTTAAAATATCTCGAGAAGGCATTAAGTCATCAAGACCATATCGATGACTTGAAGTATTAACTTCTATTCCTTTACCGTCACGAATCACTTGTTTTAAAATCTTAGATATAATGTCTTTTATCTTTTCAAAAGGATAAATTCCTGCTTGATCATACCTTTTAATTAAATCCAAATGACCCAATACCTGATAATCTTTAAACTGCTCAATAACATCTAGAATTTCTTGATAATAACGTTCATTGTATTCTTGTTGTGTTTTTCCTTTTTGAAAATCTTGAGTCCAAAATTCTAAATTATCTACTTGATGACAAGACAAAATTACAAAATCCAAATCATACTTTTGTATTAATTTTTGATATTGAGGAATAGTATGTGTTTGAATACCAAATTCTAATCCTCTTTTGATTGTGATTTGTGGATATTTTTGTTGTAAACGTGCTAATTCTTTAAAATAGTGATCATAATCGACGTTTAAAAGCAATAAGCCTCTTTCTTTCGATATTCTTTCCATTTCTTCTTTAGATAACTGATTGACATCATATTTAATACCATAATCAACATGATCAGTAAAACATAATTCCTGCATTTTCATCTTAATAGCATCTTTAACAACATCCTCCATTAAATAATCACTGTCATCACTAAAATGACTATGAACATGATAATCACATAACATACTTTTCACCTCACATGATCATTCTAACATGATTGATTTAAGATATCGAGTGCACTATTGAGAACATTTTCCCCATTCATTAAACCATAATCACGCATTTCAATAACAACTACTGGTGTCTTTTGAGTTAACTTCTTTAATTGATTTAAACAATGTCTTACTTGGGGTCCTAACATGACAATATCCCAATCATCAATTTCTTTTTCTGCCTCAGTAATAGGTTTTGCTTGTATCTCTACATCTACTCCTTTACTTTGAGCTGCTTTTTCCATTCTTGCGACCAACATACTTGTTGACATACCTGCATTACATACTAATAATATTTTCATTTTTCATACCTCCTTGACTATCTTTACTCTAGCACAAACAAAAAATGATTTTTTAATGCAAGGCATGGTTGAAAAATATTTTTCTAAACTGTAAAAAAATAAAAGAGATTTGAGAAAAATATCTTTCAAATCTCTTAATCTTATTGATTTATTGCACTTTGTAATTGAAACAAGGCTTGTTTTAGTATGCTACGAGGACACGCAACATTAATTCTTTGAAAACCTTCTCCATCTTTACCAAACATACTACCACTATCTAGCCATAATTTAGCTTTATTCACAATTAAATCTTCTAACTGTTCATTTGATAAATGAAGTTCTCTAAAATCAAGCCATAATAAGTATGTTCCTTCCGGAAAAATGAGATGAACTTGTGGCAAATTTTCTTTTAAAAATTGATCAACATATAAAATATTTTGATACAAATAATCTTTAACTTGTTTTAACCAATCATTTCCCTTTTCATATGCTACTTGACATGCCACTAAACCAAACATATTACACTGACTATAGCCACTGGCATCTATTTGTCGTTTAAATTTATTTCTTATTGTTTCATTAGGAATAATAATATTAGAAATTTGTAAACCTGCTAAGTTAAAAGTTTTTGTTGGTGCTGTACATGTAATCGTTATTTCTTGTAACGCTGGAGATAATGAAGCAAGCATATAATGATGATTATGAGGATGAACAAAATCACTATGTATTTCATCGCTTACAATATAGACATGATTTTCTAAACATATTTGACTTATTGTTTCTAATTCTTCTTTCGTCCATACTCGACCTACCGGATTATGTGGCGAACACAATAGAAATAATTTGACATGATGTTGTTTGATTTTATTTTCAAAATCTTCAAAATCTATATGATATTTACCATCTTTTAAAACAAGTGAATTTGTGATTAATTGACGATGATTATCTTCGACAACTTCTTTAAAAGGATAATAAACAGGTGTCTGTATTAAAACGGCATCTCCTTCTTGAGTCAAGGCTTTTATTGCATGTGCTAAAGCAAATACAACACCTGGTGTTTTAATAATCCATGATGAATCTATGTGATAGTCAAAATGTTGTTGATACCAATTTATCACTGCTTGATAATAATCCCCTTTACTTTCACTATAACCATAAATGCCATGATTCACTGTAGTTTGTAAAGCTTCTTTGATTTCATCTGCTACTGGAAAATCCATATCAGCGACCCATAAAGGTAAAGCATCTTGAGGATGATTTCTTTCACTAGCAAAATCATATTTTAATGAATGGGTATGTTGACGAGAGATAACTTGATTAAAATCATATATTTTACTCATTTTTAAAAGCCTCACTTAAATCTTGTATTAAATCCTTAATGTTTTCAATTCCCACTGAAAGACGTAAAAAATCATCTGTTATTCCTAATTCATTTCTTGTCTTTTCATCAACATCACTATGAGTTTGGACCATTGGATAAGTGATCAACGATTCCACTCCCCCTAAACTTTCAGCATAAGTAATCACTTTAACATGTGTTAAAACTCTTTTTGCTACCTCTTTATCAACAACTCTAAAAGAAATCATACTTCCAAATCCTCTTGCTTGTTTAACTTGAATATCATATCCTGGATGATCAGTTAATCCTGGATAGTAAACATCTTTTACTAAAGGATTTTTCTTAAGCCATTTGGCTAATTGAATTGCATTTTCTTGTTGTCTTTCTTGTCTAATAGCGAGTGTTTTAATTCCTCTTGTAAGTAAATAACAATCTATTGGTGCTAAAGTATTTCCTACTGTTTTAGCAATATTTCTTATCTCTTGGGCTAATTGTTCATTGTGAGTAGAAACCGTTCCGGCAATAACATCATTGTGTCCACTTAAAAATTTAGTCGCACTATGGACAACAATATCAGCTCCCAATTTTAAAGGATTTTGAAAATAAGGAGATAAAAAGGTATTATCAACAATAAGTAATAAATGATATTCTTTACATAATTGACTTATAGCTTGAATATCACTAATTTGCATAGTTGGATTACTTGGTGTTTCTATAAAGATAGCTTTTGTCTGTTTTGTGATGGCTTGTTTGATGGTATCTAAATTTGTTGTATCAACATATGAAAAATGTAATCCTTTTTTTTCTTGTAATTTAAAAAGTCTTGTTGATCCTCCATAAAGATCACTGCCACAAATAATATGATCATCACTTTTAAACAGTTCACTAACAATAGTAATCGCTGCCATACCGCTAGAACAGGCAACCGTATCAACGGCTCCTTCTAATGAAGAAATAATTTCTTCTAGATAAGCCCTTGTAGGATTGCTTTCTCTTGTATAATTGTAGCCTTGACTTTCTCCGATTCCTGGATGGCTAAAGATTGCTGTTTGATATATAGGGATGGAAACAGCACCATAAGGGTGCTGTTTTTCATCATGGTTTAATGAGTGAATACATCGTGTTTCAATTTCCAAAGTCATAATTATCTCCTTCTATTTATATTCTGGTACATACCATAATCCTTTATTGTTTTTATCTAAATATTCTTTGAATTCTTTAGAATGATAAGCTTTAACAATAGCCTTAGCCCATTTTTTATTTTTATTTTCTTTTTTAACAACAACTTGTAATAATAAATGATCTAATACATCTTCTTGTAATAAAGCAGATGATGCGTCAATTCCTGCACTATAAACTATACTTCCTGTAATAACTGCATAATCAAATTCATCTAAAGAACGTGGAATAATTGTAGAATCCATTTCTGTAAATTGTAAATTATATGGATTTTTAACAATATCATCTTGTGTTACTGTTGAAAGATTAGCTTTTTTATTTAATTCAATCCATCCTGCTTTTTGTAATAAAACATATGCTCTTGATGTATTCGCTGCATCATTAGGAACAGCAATTTTAGCTCCTTTTTGTAATTCATCTAAACTTTTATGAGTATTTGAAAAAATTCCTGCAGGAACTGTTGGAATTGCTGTTAAAGCAACTAAATCTCCATCTTGTTCCTTATTAAAGTTTTTCATATAAGCTGTATGTTGTTCAACATTGACATCAATGTCACCATCATTTAAAGCTGTATCATTTTGTAATAAATCTGAAAATTCTACACATTTAAATTTATATCCCTCTTTTTTCAAGATTGGAATAATGGCATCTTCAAATAATACTGTATAAGGTCCTGCAGCCTTTCCGTAAGTGATTGTTTTTTGATCATCATTTGACTTTGATGAACTTTGGCATCCTGTTAAAATTAATAACCCCACTAAAACTAAACTTAATAACTTTTTCATTTTTCTTCCCCTTTATTCATGTGTTCTTATTTTTTTTGATATGTGATTTCCTATTGTTTGAATTAATTGAACAAACAATATTAAGATAATAACTGTAACAATCATAAGATTATTATTAAATCTTTGATAACCATAAGTTAGTGCTAAATCACCAACTCCTCCTCCACCAATTGTTCCAGCCATAGCTGTTGCTCCTAATAAACCAATTGTTCCTGTTGTCAGTGCAAGGATAATCGAAGCCTTTGCTTCTAGTAACAAAAAGTAGCGAATAATTTGAAAAGTACTGGCTCCCATGGCTTTAGCTGCTTCTAAAATACCCGGTTTGACTTCTAACAAAGAACTTTCCACTAATCTAGCAAGATATGGTGCAATATAAAAAACAAGTGGTACTAAAGCTGCTTTTGTTCCTATTCTGGTTCCTACTAATGCTTTTGTAAATGGAGCAATAAAGACAAGTAAGATAATAAATGGTACTGATCTTACAATGTTGACTAATCCTGTAATAACAAGATAAACAGGTCGATTAGGTTTAATTCCATCATTTCTTGTTAAAACAAGAATTAATCCTAGAGGAATACCTACAATAGCACCAAATATTAATGATATTGAAAGCATATACAGTGTTTGCCCTGCTGATTCAATTAATTTATCTATTGGTATATTTAAAAAACTCTCAATCATGATTTAACACCACTCTTTCTATTTCTACATGATTATCTTTCATATAATCAATAGCTTTATTGATTTGTGCTTCTTCTCCCTTAATTTGAATGGTTAGAATACCTAATATCTCATCTTTTATTTCATTCACTGATGCAAATAAAATAGATGTTTTGATATCAAATTGTTGATTAATTTCACTAATAATATCTTCTTTTGTATTTTCACCTAAGAAAGTTAATTTGAGAATTGGATAGGTTGTATCCAATTCTTCAACTAGTGAAGAAGGAATTGTATCATTAATAACCGTAGCAACAAAACGTTTTGTCATTTCTTGATGAGGATGTGAAAAAACATCCAATGTTAATCCTTGTTCTACAATCTCCCCTGATTTCATAACAGCCACTTTATTACAAATCTTTTTAATAACATTCATTTCATGCGTAATCAATAAAATTGTGACTCCTAATTCTTGATTAATCTTTTTTAATAACAAAAGAATTGATTCTGTTGTTTGTGGATCTAAAGCACTTGTTGCTTCATCACACAATAAGATTTTAGGATGTGTTGCTAGTGCTCTAGCAATCCCTATTCTTTGTTTTTGACCACCAGATAACTGTGAGACATAAACATCTTTTTTATCTGATAATTCTACAAAAGATAATAATTCATTCACTCTTTCTTCAATAAAAGTCTTATCTTTTTTTAATAAGATAAGTGGTAAAGCCATATTTTGATAAACAGTTTGTGAATCTAATAAATTAAACTGTTGAAATACCATACCTATATCTTTACGTATCACATTCAATTCTTTATCTTTTAAGTTCACAATATCTTTACCATTAATATAAACATGTCCTTGATCTGGCTGTTCAAGTAAATTTACCATTCTAATTAATGTTGATTTACCAGCCCCTGAATAACCAATAACACCATAAATATCTCCTGCTTCAATATTTAAAGAAACATCTTTTAAAGCATGAACAATACCACCTTTTGTATGAAACTTTTTATCTACATGTTCTATTTTAATCATTGCTGTTCCCCTTATTTTAATTGATTTAATACAGCAACTGCTAATTGACTTAAATAGGTTGCTGCCTTGGATAATGCTTGAGGATCAACTTTAAATTTAGGATGATGGTTAGGATATGTTTTCCCTGTACCAATCTTAATAAAGGTTCCCTTTATCTTTTCTAAGTAAAAAGCAAAGTCTTCTCCTCCAAGTGTTGATTCTGGTGTTTCTACAGGAATATGTTCCTTTTTTGCAACATTATAAGCAAAATCACTCCAGTATTGATCATTTAATGTTGCTGGTGGACCAGCAATCCAATTAACATAAGCCTCAACATCATAAGCTAATGCAATTCCCTTTGTTATTTCTTTAATTCTCTTTTCAAATAAAATACGATCTTCTTTTAATAATGTTCTTACTGTTCCTTCAATTAATCCCGTTTCAGGAATAACATTCCAAGTATTTCCTGCTTCTACATGAGTGATACTTAATAATCCACTTGTAAAAGGATCAATATTACGAGAAACAATCGTTTGTAACGATTGAATTAACGCCCCAATAGCAACAATAGGATCTTTGCCTGCTTGAGGATGTGCTGCATGAGTTCCAAAGCCTCTTAATTTGATTTCAAAGCGATCTACAGCCGCAGACACGGCACCTGATTTAATTCCTATTGTTCCTACTTCAAATTCTGATGAACTATGAAGTCCAAAAATAGCATCTACATCATCTAAAACACCAGTTTCAATAATTTTTAAAGCCCCTAATGATGATTCTTCAGCTGGCTGAAAAATCAATTTAACATTTCCTGCTAATTGATCCTTTTTTTCATTTAACAATAAAGCAACACCATAAATTGTTGTTAAATGAAAATCATGTCCACATGCATGCATCTTTCCTTCATGAAGAGATTTCCATTCAAGATCAGTTTCTTCATTTACTGGCAAGGCATCTATATCACTTCTAAGAGCAATTGTACTCCCTTCTTTTTTACCCCTGATGATTGCTACTAAACCTGTTTCTAATGGTAAATCTAAAACTTCAATACCATGATGAGTAAGCAATTCTTTTAATCTTTTTGTTGTTTCATATTCCTGATAAGAAAGTTCAGGATGACTATGAAACCATTTAAATTCATTTTCTAAATGTTCTTGTAAGTCTTTCATAATTTTCCCCCTAAATAAAAAGTGGAATGCTATGAAACATTCCACCATAAATTCACTTTATAGTATTAAGAATATTTGCATACGCGAAAATGTACTCTATACTTTTGTATACAGCTGCACATGCACATACACATTGTTCTTGAAGTAACTGATAACATTTTGCATATCCCCTTTCTTTGTTATTCCATACTTTTCTAGTAGGATTACTATGGTATATAAATTACCACAGTTAGCATACAATGTCAACCAATAAATAAAAAAACAGTTAAATTTTTGAGTATTTAAAATAATCTGATATTTTAGTTTTAAACAAAAATAGTA
>NZ_QRQB01000031.1:0-21064 GCF_003475785.1 Coprobacillus sp. AF33-1AC
AAAACCTATATCTTTATGTAAAGGTATAGGTTTGTCAACAATCTGAACACCTGTGGTATACACAGGTGTCATTTTTTATAAGTTTAATAATCTCTTTGTATCACGTGCGATAACTAATTCTTCATTAGTTGGAATAACATAGATTTTAACTTTACTATCTGGTGTAGAAATTAAACGATCGCCTTTTCCGTTTACGTTAGCGTCATCATCAATTTTAACACCTAATGCTTCTTCTAATAATTTACAAATTTCTTTTCTAGCAAAGAAAGAATTTTCACCAATACCTGCTGTAAAGCAAATAGCGTCAACGCCTCCTAAAGCAATGAAATAACGTCCAATATAAGCAATAACTCTTCTAAAGAAAATATCTAATGCTAATTGAGCTCTTTCGTTACCATTAGCAGCTGCATTTTGTACATCTCTAAAGTCACTAGACACACCAGATACACCTAGTAATCCAGATTCTTTATTTAACATACGAATAACTTCTTTCATATCTAATCCAACTTCTTCGATTAAATAGTCGATTACAGAAGGATCAACATCTCCTGAACGTGTTCCCATCATGATACCAGCTAAAGGAGTGAATCCCATAGATGTATTGATTGATTTACCATCTTTAACAGCACTTAAAGATCCACCAGCTCCTAAGTGAGCAACGATAATACGTGAATGTTCTGGATTTCCCATCATTTCACGACAACGTGAAGATACATAGAAATGACTTGTACCATGAGCACCATATTTACGTACTTTATTTTCTACATAATATTTATATGGAATTGGGTAAATATAACTTTTTGGTTCAAGTGTTTGGTGGAATGCAGTATCAAATACTGCAACTGCACCAGCGTTTGGGATAGCTTCTTTAAAAGCATAATATCCAGTTAAGTGAGCTGGATTGTGTAGAGGTGCTAATGATTTTAATTCATCAATTTTTGCTACAACATCTTCATCAATGACAACTGATTGATCGAAGTATGCACCACCTTGAACAACACGATGACCAACACCTTTGATTTCATTTAAATCATGAACGATTTCTTTTTTGATTAAAGTATCTAATAAAAGTTGAACAGCAACTTTATGATCTTTAATAGGTAAGATAGTTTGTTCTTTTTCTCCGTTATATTTAATAGTAAAAATAGAATCTTCTAAACCAATTCTTTCAATTACTCCAGAAGTGATAACTGATTCATCATCCATTTCAAATAATTGGAACTTTAATGATGAACTCCCTGCATTTACAGAAATAATTTTTGCCATATTTTTATAAAGCCTCCTTAATATATCGCTATTATAACACCATTCCTTAAAAAAACTATATAAAATAAACAAGATTTTATTGTTTTTATTGATAGTCAGTATATAATGGTTACTAGCCGGGGGCGCATGTGCTGAGATAGGTGAAAACCTTGTCCCTTAATATCTGATCTGGGTAATACCAGCGTAGAGAGAGCATCATGAATATATCTTTACTCCGGCAAGAAGGAGATAAAATGATGAAAAAAGAATTTGAATTAAGTACGAGAACCATGACTTATATGGCAATTTTCGCGGCATTACAAATTGTACTTGAGTATTGTACAAAAATTTATGAAATGCCAAAGGGAGGAAATATTGCTTTTTCATTGGTTCCAATTTTTTTATGTAGCTATTTAATGAATTGGAAATACGGTGTTGTTGTTTCTTTAGTAAGTTTAGGTGTACAATTTGCTTTGGGACTTGCTGTATTTTATGGTCCTTTATCAGTTATTTTTGATTACATTATTCCAATGGTATTAGTTGGTATGACAGGACTGATTCCTTTAGCACACTATAAACAATATGAAATTCCTGTAGGAATCATTGTGATGTGTGTGTTAAAAACAATTAGCCATTTACTTGCAGGGTGGTATGCTTTTGCAACACCATTAAAAGGAAATCTTACATATAATTTACCATACAATATAGGAACACTTATTGTTTGTTTTATATTATTTATGATTTTATATCCAAGATTAAAAAAAACTGTTCGTTTCTAAAATACTCTTATTAATAAGAGTATTTTTTTATGTCTTTCATTCAATTTTAAATTTGTGTATAATGATAATGTTATTAAGGAGATTAGAAGTATATGGATAATACTATCGTAGGAAAAAAAGTACTGATACATAGTTACAAACATGATGGTAGTATTCACCGTTGTTGGTCTAAAGGTCTTGTATTAGAAGAAACGGATGACCATTTTATTGTTATTAATAATAGAACATTAGTAACGGAATCTGATGGAAGAATGTGGCATACAAGAGAACCGGCTATTTGGTATTTACCTAAAAATAAATGGTATAATGTCATTTGTATGATTAGAAAAACAGGTGTTTATTATTATTGTAATATTGCTTCACCTGCATTATATGATGGCGAAGCATTAAAATATATTGATTATGATTTAGATTTAAAGGTGTTTCCAGATCATAATTATCGTATTCTAGATGAAGAAGAATATCGTCAACATGCTAGAATGATGGGATATAGTGAACGATTAGATGAAATTTTATGGAAACAACTAGATGTTTTAATTGAAGTTGCTAAAGCACAAAAAGGACCATTTAGTGAATCATTTACTAAAGATTGGTATCATTTTTATCAAGATTTAAAAGAGGGATAAATATGAAAGCAAAAATAAAATTAGATTGTCAAGAAGATACAATTTCTTTAGGAAAAATAATTGGTAAGTTAGTTAAAGCACATAGTTTAATTACTTTAAGTGGTGATTTAGGTGCTGGTAAAACAACTCTAACAAAAGGAATTGGACAAGGATTGGGAATCAAAAGAGTTATTAATTCACCAACTTTTACTATTTTAAAACAATATCAAGGACGTTTAAATTTATCACATTTTGATGTCTATCGTCTTGAAGGACAAGATGATGAATTAGGTTTTGAGGAGATTTTTGATAGTGATGATGTATGTGTTGTCGAATGGTCACAATTTATTGAAAATATTTTACCTCATGAACGTTTAGAAATTATTTTGAATCATGAAGAAAATGGACGTACATGTATTATGCATCCAATTGGTCAAAGATATGAAGAATTGGTAAAGGAGATAATAAATGAAAACAATTGTAATGGATACATCGAATAAATATCTTGTTATTGCATTGTATGATCAAGGACAATGTTTAGATGTAATTCAAGAAGAGGGAAATCGACGTCAGTCAGAATATGCTATTGTTTATTTGGGAAAACTTTTAAATCGTCATCATTTAAAGGTAAAAGATTTTGGCGAAATGATCATAACAATTGGTCCTGGTTCTTATACTGGTGTACGTGTTGCTTTAACAATTGCTAAGACATTAGCTACAACTACATCTATAAAGATTAAAACAATTTCTTCTTTAAAAGCTTATGCAGGATATGATGAAGTAATAAGTGTATTGGATGCTAGAAGTCATAAAGTGTTTGTGGGTGTTTATCAAAATGGTCATGATTTAATTAAAGAAAAGATGATTGATATTGATGAATTTGATCAGTTAATGCAATTATATCCAAATTTTAAGGTTGTAGGAGATTGCGATTTAGTTAATCAAGTGCAAAGTGAAGTTAATTTAGCACAAAATATGTATCAATTAGCTAAAAGTGAGTCTTATGTAGAAGATATTGATAATTTAGTACCTGTTTATTTAAAATCAGTAGAGGCTAAAAAAATATGCAAATAAGAAAAATGAAAGTGGATGATCTTGATGAAGTTACTTATTTAGAACAACTATTATTTTCATCACCGTGGTCTAAAGAGGACTTTATTTATGAAATAAATACGAATCCTTTTGGACATTATGTTGTTATTGAAAATGAAAAACAAATTGTTGGTTATTTAGGAATGTGGCTAATGGGAGATCAAAGTCAAATTACAACAATTGGAGTAAATCAAGAAATGCAAGGACAAGGCTATGGAAGTCAATTAATGCAGTATGCCATTGATTTAACTTGTCAAAGAAAATATCATAATATTAATTTAGAAGTGCGTGTATCTAACATGGGTGCTATTCATTTATACGAAAAATATGGTTTCAAAAATGTAGCGTTACGAAAAAATTATTATGAAGATACACACGAAGATGCTTATTTAATGATTAAGGAAATGGAGGTATAGTATGTCACTATTGTTAGCTATAGAATCAAGTTGTGATGAAATGGCTATGGCTGTACTTAAAGATCAAAGAGAATTTTTAAGTAGTGTTGTTGCCAGTCAAATTGATATTCATGCAATGTACGGAGGCGTTGTGCCAGAAATTGCAAGTCGTAAACATGTAGAATGTGTTTCGCTTGTGTTGAAGGAAACTTTACAACAGGCTCATGTTACAATGGAACAGATTGATGCGATTTGTGTTACTAAAGGTCCGGGGCTTGTAGGATCATTGCATATTGGATTACAAGTTGCTAAGACTTTAGCATTAGCCTTTGATAAACCGCTTATAGGAGTTCATCATATTGCAGGACATATTTATGCCAATAATTATGAAAAAGATATTGTTTATCCGGCACTATGTTTAGTTGTGAGTGGCGGACATACAGAGTTAGTTTATATGAAAAGTCCTTTTTCATTTGAAGTGATTGGGGAAACACTTGATGATGCGGTTGGTGAGGCATACGATAAGGTTGGTAGAGTTTTAGGACTTCCTTATCCAGGAGGACCAATTATAGATCAATTAGCCTTTCAAGGTAAACCACAATATACTTTGCCAAAGCCATTAGATGATGATAGTTATAATTTCAGTTTTAGTGGATTAAAATCAGCAGTCATTAATTTGGCACATAATATGACACAAAGGCATGAAGAAATGAATCATGAAAACTTGGCTTATAGTTTTCAAAATGTTGTTGTTGATGTTTTAGTAAATAAAACAATAAAGGCTGCTAAAGAATATCACGTTAAAGAAATTATGCTTGCTGGTGGGGCAAGTGCAAATAAAGGTTTAAGACAAAAAATTAAAGAAGAAGTTGACAAGATGCCAGGGGTGATACTTTCATTGCCACCAATGTCATGTTGTACAGATAATGCAATGATGATTGCTTTAGCAGGGAAAGTTATGTATGATCATCATTTGTTTAGTGATTTGTCATTGGGGATTAAACCTCATCTTGATTTAGAATTAGAATCGATTGAGGAGGAATAATATGGATAAAAAGATTTCAAAAGCAACAATGTCACGTTTTCCGGTTTATTTAAAAGCTTTAAGAAAAATGCAACATGAAGGAAAAGAAACGTGTTTGTCAAGTGAATTATATGAAACAACTGGAATTCAAGATACAACTATAAGACGAGACTTTACATATCTTTCAAAGACAGACAATTTTGGAAGACGCGGTAAAGGATATGATGTTAAACATCTTATTGATGGTTTAAGTGAAGTGCTTGGATTAGGTCTTGAAGAACCTATTATTTTAATTGGGGTTGGTAATTTAGGAAGTGCTATTTTAAAATATAATCGTTGGCAATATACAGTTGGTAAAATTGTGTGTGGCTATGATATGGATAAAAATAAGGAAGGGGAAAGATTTGGTGTTAAATTAAATCATATTGATGATTTAGAAGCTACTTTTCCTAAAGATTGTAAAATTGCAATTTTAGCTATATCAGAAAATGTGCAAAATACAGTAGATCGCCTTATGGATTTAGGTATTAAAGGAATTGTGGATTTTACACATAGTCATTTTACAGTACGACCAGGAGTAGAGGTACAAACGGTTGATGTTGTTGTAGCAATACAAGAATTAATTATAAAAATGCATTCAAATGATCAATAATGATTGATAAAGTGTGATTAATGTATATAATTAGTAGATAAGTTATAGGAGGGGACATATGTTTGAATTTATTACAGTAAGAGAATTATTTGAAATGTTTCTTGATGGTGATCAATCTCAATTAGAAGGAATTGAGTATGTTGAACTTCAAGGATGGGTTCGTACAAATAGAAATAATGGAAAAGTTGGTTTTATTGCTTTAAATGATGGAACTTATTTTAGAAATTTACAAGTTGTTTATATAGAAGAAGGGTTAGATAATTATCAAGAAGTGGCACATATTTCGACTGGTAGTGCTATTAAAGTTCTAGGTAAATTAAAATTAACACCTGAAGGAAAACAACCATTTGAAGTAGAAGCAACACAAGTTACAATTGAAGGAACTTGTGATGAAGATTTCCCATTACAAAAGAAAAGACATTCTTTTGAATATATGAGAGAAATACCACATTTAAGACCAAGAGCAAATACGTTCTATGCAATTTATCGTGTACGATCAGTATTATCAATGGCTATTCATGAATTTTTCCAAAATCAAGGATTTGTTTATGTTCATACACCAATTATTACTTCTAATGATGGTGAAGGTGCCGGAGAAATGTTTAGAGCAACGACAATTGATAATACAGAATTTGATAAGGATTTCTTTGGAAAGGAAGCATACTTAACAGTAACTGGGCAATTACATGTTGAAGCTTTTTGTATGGCATTTAGAGATGTTTATACATTTGGTCCTGCATTCCGTGCAGAAAATTCAAATACATCAAGACATGCAAGTGAATTTTGGATGATTGAACCTGAAATTGCTTTCGCTGATTTAGAAGATGATATGGATTTAATTGAAGATATGGTTAAATTCTGTATTGATTATGTATTAGAAAATGCTCCGGAAGAAATGAAATTCTTTGAATCAATGATTGATAAAGAATGTATTAAACGTATTAGTCATGTAAGAGATAGTGAATTTAAACGTATGACTTATACAGAAGCTATTGAATACTTAGAAAAAGCTGATGTTAAATTTGAAAATCCGGTATCATGGGGTATGGATTTAAATTCAGAACATGAACGTTATATTTGTGAAAAAATAGTAGGTGGTCCCGTCTTTTTAACAGATTATCCAAAAGAAATTAAAGCATTCTATATGCGTTTAAATGATGATGGAAAAACTGTTGCTGCTTGTGATTTACTTGTACCAGGAATTGGGGAATTAGTAGGTGGTTCTCAACGTGAAGAAAGATATGATGTTTTAGAAAAGATAATGGATGAAAAAGGAATGGCTAAAGAAGGACTACAATGGTATATGGATTTACGACGCTTTGGTGGATGTAAACATGCAGGATTTGGTCTAGGATTCGATCGTTTCTTAATGTATTTAACAGGAATGCAAAATATTAGAGATGTTGAACCATTCCCAAGAACACCTAGAAACCTTAAATTTTAATAGTTGAAGATAACATTGTTATCTTCTTTTTTATTCAGTTATAGAAAATAGGTTATCTAAAAAGTGAGATGGTGTATAATGTTTAAAGAGGTGAGAATATGAACTCATTAGATCTTTTAAATATTTATTATAATTTTATTTTTAATTACAATGAAATTTCATATAATCGTGCTTATGAAGATTTCCACACAACAGAATGTTTGAAAAAGTGGTTACAATCTTTTAATATTAATTTAAGTTTTTTCAATCAAGTAGATAATGAAAATTGGCAAATGTTTAAAAGGGCAAAATCATTAAAAAATGCTGATTTTTTATTTAAAACTGATTATGATCAGGAGTATAAATCTTTTTATCAAAAAGAAATAAGAAAATATCAAGTTGCTTTCTTACCGGCAATAGGGGATGAATTGTCAAAAAAAATAATTGATCGAAATTATGCATTAAAATATCAAAATGACTCTATCAGAGTTTTTTGTATTGATAAATTGGTTAAAAATAATGATTTTTCATTTTATGGACCTTTTCAATTGTTTTTAAATGCTTTGTTTCAAATTGATAATTGGCCGGGTATTTTTGTATTCAAAGAGCATTTATGGAATTTTATTCCTGTGAAAGATGAAAATGATATTCAAAATGTGTTTAAAAGAATTGAAAATCATACTATTTTTGATGACTTTAATTTTAATCATAATGATGGTTACTTCGTTCAGTTAAGTGATTTACACCTAGGAACAAAAAAGACGAATGAGGGAGTTGAGGTACTAAATGAAAGTTTAGATGAACTCTATCAACATTTGTATAGCCAACACCAAATAAAATATTTGATTACTGGTGATTTGATGAATTCACCAAATCGTAAGAATATGTATTTAGCTTCACAATTTATGAACCGTTTAAAAAAACAATATCATGGTGATGTAACATTTGTACTAGGAAATCATGATGTTATTGTTCATGGGTTAAATATTTTTAAAAAGCAAAAAGCAAAAGTTGTTGCTTATTTACTTGGTGAAAATATTAAGGTTTTAGAGCAAGAAAAAATAATAATTATTAAAATTGATTCAACCTCTGAAGGTAATTTGGCTCGTGGCAAAGTTGGTAAAATTAAATTAGATGAAATAGAGGAAGAATTAGCTTCAATTGAAAATTTAGATCAGTATACTTTGATAGCTATGATGCATCATCATTTAATTCCTATTAAAAAAGATGATTTTTTAAAGATTAAATGGAATGAAAAATTATTTATGGGTAAGCTGATGGATAGTTCAAAAGCTCTTGTTGATGCTAAAGAAGTTATTGAGTGGCTAGATGGGCATGGTGTTGATTATGTTTTCCACGGTCATAAGCATATTCCTTATGTAGGATTATTGAATTCTATGTATATTATTGCAGGAGGATCATCGTGTGGGGGCGGTGCTAAAGAAAGTAAGAGTAGATATTTAAGTTATAATGTATTAAAATACGATTATTCAACAAATAGATTTAAATACTGCTTTATTTTTTATGATGACTTAACCAAGCAAGAACGTCATCGTGTTAAAGTGAATTTTTTAGGAGGAAATTATGAAACTAGTTGATAAAATGAAAGATGAAAAATTAGGTACTGCACTACTTTATAACTTTACTAAAGGATATGGACATGTGCCAATGGATGTATATGATATTGTGTTACCTTTATTATTTGATGATTCTTTTAGAAAACATATTCAAGAAGCTTCATCTTTTGAAGAATGCTTACAAATGTGTCAAAGTGAAAATGCTCAGTTTTTTCAAAATATTCTTACTGATTATCAGGAAAGTAAAGAAATGACATCCAGAGCTCTAGGTATTTGCCTTTTAAATCAATATTTACGCTTTGAAGTTGAAGATGCACAAATGAAAGGAATTGCTAATGAAAGCAGTATTCTTGATCTAAATGAGGCAATTCGTTTAGGAGAAGAATTAAAAGGAAAAAATATAGATGAAATTTTAAAGTCTTTAAAAAAAAAGAAAATGAAAATAGTTTTTCTCGATAGAGAAACTGTAGGTCATGATTTAGATTTTCAGGAATTAATGGATTTAGGTGAAGTTTATATTTATGATCAAACAAAGAGAGAAGATATTGTATCAAGAATTCATGATGCACATATTGTCATTACTAATAAGCACATTTTAAATGAAGAAGTATTAAAACAAGCACCTTTGGTAGAACTTATATGTGTGACAGCAACAGGATACAATAATATTGATATTGATTATTGTCATCAACATCAAATTACTGTATGTAATGTGCAAGGCTATTCAACAAATAGTGTTGCTCAACATACGTTTGCACTATTACTAGATTTGTATGAAAAAAATCATTATTATCATAACTACGTTTCATCTGGGCAATATAGTTCTTCATCTTTGTTTACTCATTTTGAACAGCCATTCTATGAACTTGAGGGAAAAACATGGGGAATTGTTGGACTAGGTAACATTGGTAAAAAAGTTGCTCAAATCGCCAAAACATTTGGTTGCCATGTTGTTTATTATTCAACAAGTGGAAAGAATAATTCTAGTGAATACCAAAAAGTAGATTTTGATACTTTATTAAGTACATGTGATATTATTACAATTCATGCTCCTCTTAATAAGCAGACACATCATTTATTTAATAAAGAAGCCTTTGCTAAAATGAAAAAAACAAGTTATTTAATTAATGTTGGTCGTGGACCGATTATTAATGAAAATGATTTATATGAAGCTTTAAAAAATGATGTTATTGCAGGAGCAGGGTTAGATGTATTTGAACAAGAACCAATGGGTAAAGATAATCCTTTATTGGCAATTCAAAATCCAACAAAATTACTCATGACACCACATATTGCATGGGCGACTCAAGAAGCAAGAGCACGTTGTATTAAAGAAGTAATTGAAAATATTAAAGCTTATCAAATAAATAAACCAAGAAATGTATGCTAAACATACATTTTTTTCTTTTTTTGTGTTATACTTCATGAGCGTTAAGAAAAGGAGAAAGAATGGAAAACTTATTTGAAAAATTAGGATTAAGTCAAGATGTATTAAAAGCAATTAAGAATATGGGATTTGTTAAACCATCGCCAATTCAAGAAAAAGCAATACCTGAAGTATTAGGTGGTCATGATATCATTGGACAAGCTCAAACTGGAACAGGAAAAACATTAGCTTTTGGAAGTGCAATTTTATCAAAAATCAATGAATCACATGATTTACCCCAAGCATTGATTATTTCACCAACTCGTGAATTAGCAATGCAAATCAACGAAGAAATAAAAAGAATTGGGAAATATAAAGAATTAACTTATGTATGTGTTTATGGCGGAAGTGAAATTGAAAAACAAATTAAAATAATAAAAAAAGGCGTTGATGTGGTTATTGGTACACCTGGACGCATTATGGATTTAATGCGTAGAAAAGTATTAAAATTACAGGCTGTAGATTATGTTGTTTTAGATGAAGCGGATGAGATGTTAAAAATGGGCTTTGTTGAAGATGTTGAAACAATATTAGAAAAAACAAACTCTCATCGTCAAACTGTTTTGTTTTCAGCTACAATGCCTCAAGGAATTAAAAAAATTGCTAAAAAATATATGAAAGAAGACTATCAACATATAGCCATTAAACAAAAAACACAAACAGCGACAACAGTTAAACAATATTATTATGAGGTAAAAGAAAAAGACCGTTTTGAAACACTTTGTCGTTTAATAGATGTTTCACAGGTTCAAACAGGTATTATTTTTTGCCGAACTAAAAGAAGTGTTGATGAAGTTGTAGAACTGATGCAAAAGGCTAACTATAGTGTAGAAGCGATGCATGGTGACTTAAATCAAAATCATAGAATGAACACATTAAGGAAATTAAAAACAGGGGCTATTCAGTTTTTAGTAGCGACTGATGTCGCCGCAAGGGGAATTGATGTTGAAAATGTAAGTCATGTTATTAATTATGGATTACCTCAAGAAGTAGAAGCATATGTTCATCGTATTGGTCGTACTGGTAGAGCTAATAAAAAAGGGATTGCTTATACTATTATTTCTCCTCGTGATCATTCATTTTTAAAGCAAATTGAAAAAGAAACACACTCTACTATTGAAAAAGGAGTGATTCCTACATTAACAGAAATAAAAATGAACAAAGTAAATCGTATTTTATCACAAGCAGAAGATGAAATATTTCAAGGACATCATAAAAAGTTTAAATCTATTGTAAATGAAATTGATGAAACGATGCTCCCGGATTTTACAGCTGCCTTAATTCAACTTGTCTATCACCAACAAACAGGATATGCCTATACTAAAGAAACAATTACTACACCTAGAAAAAAGAAAAAGGGAGCAAGTGAAGGTTTTGTAAGATTATTTGTCACTGCAGGAACGATGGATAAAGTAAAAAAAGGGGATATTATTGATTTCTTTGTAGAAAAGGCAAATGTTAATCGAGAGGATATTCAAGGAATTGATATAAAAAGAAAATTTACTTTTGTCAATATTAGAGAAAATCAAATTGAAAAGGTTTTACGAAATTGTCAAAAAGAAAAAATACATAATCGACGTATTGAAATAGAAGTTGCTAATCAAAAATAAAGTGTCTCTAAACAAATAAAGACACTTTATTTTTATTTAATTAAAAGTCTGCTAAAAAGGTATATATTAAGCAGATTATTTTCATATCTTTGGAAAAGAAAATGATGATTTAACTTGAATGTAAACGCTAACAAGTATATAATTAATTTATGAGTTATTTCTAAGGAGGATTAGTTTAATGAAGAAATACGTTTATATGTTTAGTGAAGGTAATGAAATGATGCGTGATCTTCTTGGAGGTAAAGGAGCAAACTTAGCTCAAATGGTAAATTTAGGTTTACCTGTACCACAAGGGTTCACTGTAACAACAGAAGCATGTAATGAATATTATGCAGATGGACAAATCATCAATGAAACAATGAAAAAACAAATTGATGAAGCATTAGAAAGACTAGAAAAATTAGCTGGTAAAAAACTTGGAGGATTAGATAATCCATTATTAGTTTCTGTACGTTCTGGAGCTAAATTCTCAATGCCAGGTATGATGGATACAATTTTAAATTTAGGATTAAATGATGAAACAGTTGAAGTTGTAGCAAAACAAACTGATAATCGCCGTTTTGCATTTGATAGTTATCGTCGTTTTATTCAAATGTATTCAGATGTTGTATGTGAAATTGATAAAGAATTATTTGAAGCAAAATTAACAGCATTAAAAAATAATAATGGATATGAAAGTGATTTGGATATCACTGCAGAGGATTTTGAAAATATTATTATTCCTCAATACAAAGAAATTTTTAAAGAACAATTAGGACGTGATTTTCCACAAGATGCAAAAGAACAATTAATGGGTGCTGTATTAGCTGTATTTAGATCATGGAATAATGACCGTGCTATCATCTATCGTAATTTAAACGGTATTCCTCATGATTTAGGAACTGCTGTAAATGTTCAACAAATGGTATTTGGTAATATGGGTAATGATTCAGGAACTGGGGTTTTATTTACTCGTAATGCTGCTAATGGTGATAATCATATTTATGGTGAATACTTAATTAACGCACAAGGTGAAGATGTTGTTGCAGGTATTCGTACACCACAAAAAATTGATCGTTTAGCAGAAGATATGCCTGAAATTTATAAACAATTAGTAACAATTGTTAAAGGATTAGAAAAACATTATAAAGATATGCAAGACTGTGAATTTACAGTTGAAAACGGAAAATTATATTTATTACAAACAAGAAATGGTAAACGTACTGGAAAAGCCGCATTAAAGATTGCTGTAGATTTAGTACATGAAGGACTAATCAATAAATACGAAGCAATGACTCGTATTGAACCTGATCAAGTAAGTCAATTACTTCATCCTAACTTTACTGCTGAAGCATTAAAACAAGCTACTCCTATTCTTGAAGGGTTACCTGCTTCACCAGGTGCTGGTGCAGGTAAAGTTTACTTAACTGCAGAAAAAGTTCATGAAAAAGCTGTAGCTGGTGAAAAAGTTGTTTTAGTGAGACATGAAACTTCACCAGAAGATATCCAAGGTATGGTTGATTGTGAAGGTATTTTAACTTCTACAGGTGGTATGACAAGCCATGCAGCCGTTGTTGCTCGTGGTATGGGTAAATGCTGTATTGTTGGTGCTAAAGCATTATCAATTGATTATGATGCTGGTACTTTTACAATTGATGGAAAAACTTATCCAGAAGGAACTGAAGTATCATTAGATGGATCTACTGGTAAAGTATATATGGGTGTTTTAGATTCTGAAGAGTCAGAATTAACTGGTGATTTTGCAGAATTAATGTCATGGGCTGATGAAATTAAACGTTTGGAAGTACGTGCAAATGCTGATAGCCCACGTGATGCCGCAGTAGCTATTAAATTTGGTGCTGAAGGTGTTGGTTTATGTAGAACTGAACATATGTTCTTTGAAGGTGATCGTATTGAATATGTGAGAGAAATGATTTTAGCTGACACTGTTGAAGAACGTATTAAAGCATTAGATGAATTATATAAATTCCAAGTTGAAGATTTTAGAGGAATCTATCGTGCAATGGTTGGATTACCAGTAACAGTACGTTTATTAGATCCACCACTTCATGAATTCTTACCTCATACAGATGAAGAATATCAAGCTGTTGCTGATAAACTTGGAAAAACTTTAGAAGAAGTTAAAGCAAAAGGTGCTTCATTAAAAGAAGTCAATCCAATGTTAGGACATCGTGGTTCTCGTTTAGCAGTAACATATCCAGAAATTTACAATATGCAAGTCAAAGCAATTGTTGATGCTGCTATTGATGTTGAAAGAGAATTAGGATGTACAATTGTTCCTGAAATCATGTTACCATTAATTGGTAGTGAATCAGAAATTACTTATGTTAAAAATAACGTAACAAAAGCTATAGATGCTGCTATTATGGCTAAAAATGCTAAAATTGAATATAAGATTGGTACAATGATTGAAATTCCTAGAGCTGCATTAACTGCTGATCAAATTGCTAAACATGCTGAATTCTTCTCATTTGGTACAAACGACTTAACTCAAATGACATTTGGATTCTCACGTGATGATGTTGGTTCATTCTTACCAGAATACATTAAACGTAAAGTTATTCAAGTTGATCCTTTTGTTTCATTGGATCAAAGTGGTGTTGGTCAATTAATTCAAATGGCAGCAGAAAAAGGACGTAGTGTTCGTCCAAATATTAAATTAGGTATTTGTGGTGAACACGGTGGAGATCCTGAATCAATTAAATTCTGTCATAAAACTGGATTAACTTATGTTTCTTGTTCACCATACCGTGTATTAATTGCACGTTTGGCTGCTGCTCAAGCTGCTGCTGAAGAAATTATCATTGAACATAATAATGATAAAATCACAGTACAAGATAAATAATTAAAATGGTATCGCAAGATACCATTTTTTTTATGCTTGTTTTATAGTATAATAACTGTATATGTGGAAAGGCGGAGCGTTATGGATAAGATTAAACTTAATTTAGATAGTATCGCTACCCTTTTATTTTGTTGTGATTTAAAAGCTTTTGATGAGGTTCCATTAACTATTGAAGAGTGGTACCAAGTTGAAAAAATTTTAAAAATGCATGGAATGAAGGGACCTGCAGATTTATTTGGGTTATCAAGTGATGAATTACTAGAAATGCTAAATATACCTGAGTTTATTGTTTATAAAATGGAACAGCGTCGAAAAAAACTTAGTTTTATGTTGAATTTGTTGCATGATTTAGAAAATAAAGGCATTAATATAATGACAAAATATGATGATCATTATCCTCAATTATTAGTCAAATCAATGAAAAAAAGAGCACCTGTATATATGTATTACAAAGGTGATATGAGCCAATATACTGCAGGAATTTCAATATGCGGTTTAAATGAACTTGAACATAAAGATGGGACATACATAAAAAGAATTGTGGATAAAGTTATTGAAGAAAAAAAATACTATGTTTCTAATGATGGAAAAGGTGTGGATAAGGCAGCACTTCAATATGCTTTAAGAAACGGATGTTCTGTTGTTATATTTGTTTGCAAAAATATGATTGAAAAAATGAACAAATATAAAAGATACATAAAAAATGGGCAACTTGTTATATTGAGTGCAGTTGATCCAAACTCTGTGTTTGATATTACCCATGCTATTGATAGAAACAGTTACGTTTGTGGTTTATCTAAATATCAAATTATTATATCAAGTAAAATAAATAATGGTGCAACTTGGTTTACTGCACTACAAAATATGCATCATCATTGGGTTGATCCACTTGTTCTAGATAACCAATATATGGGTAATCAGAGATTATTAGAAATGCAAGCGACACCTTTATATATAAAAGATGTTTTATCAACGGCTAGTTTTGAAATGATTTATAAAAATAATCAAAAAAATATTGAAGTTAATGAAGTCAATATTGATCAAATGTCTATATTTGAATTTATAGGAGAACCTCATGTTTAGAAATATAAAAAACTATCCTATAACAGCTTTACTGATAGGAGTATGTGTTATTGTATTTTTATATACTACTTTATTTTATGGTATAGATATGAATGCTTATCAAGGCTTACAAGCAGGAGGAATGAATCCGGTTTATGTTATCCATTTCAAACAATATTATCGTTTGATTACGGCTAATTTTATTCATTTTGGATTAATGCATTTATTTTGTAATGTGTATTCATTGTATAATTTAGGGTGTGTTATGGAACTTATTCTTGAAATGAAACGATATGTTTTAGTGATTATTATTTCAATGTTAGCAACAACAGGAATACCTTGCTTGTTATACTTATTGAATGGTACGGGAATGTATTCGATTATGGGAGGTATTTCTGGTGTTATTTTTGGACTAATTGGATCATTGTGTGCATTAGCTTTAATTTATAAAGATGTATATTATAATTTGTTTAGACAAATTTTATCAAGTTTATTATTGATGCTATTTATATCATTTGCGATTCCTTCTATTTCGTTAGTAGGACATGTAAGTGGATTTATTGGTGGGTTTGTAACAACGATTTTGATAAGTAAATTTTGCCCATTATATAAATGGTAAAGATAATACCAAAGTTATTATATAAAAAGATTATACAAGGAGAAAAATAATGAAAAATTTAAAAGTAAGAAAAGCAATTATTCCTGCTGCTGGTTTAGGAACGAGATTTTTACCAGCAACAAAGGCGATTGCTAAAGAAATGTTGCCTATTGTAGATATCCCAACAATACAATATATTATTCAAGAAGCTGTTGACAGTGGGATTGAAGAAATTTTAATAATTACTAACAGTAATAAACATGCGATGGAAAATCATTTTGATAAAAATTATGAATTGGAAGCAAGACTTACAGAATCTGGGAAATTAGAACAAGTCAAAATGATTCAAGATATTGCAAATATGGCAAATATTTATTATATTCGTCAAAAAGAGCCGAAAGGATTGGGTCACGCCGTATTATGTGCAAAATCGTTTATCGGCGATGAACCTTTCGCTGTATTACTTGGTGATGATGTTGTGGTTAATAAGGAAGGGAATCCTGCTTTAAAGCAACTTATTGATGCTTATGAAAAAACATCGGCTTCTGTAGTGGGAGTACAAACAGTGCCTAAAGCAGATGTTAACAAATACGGAATCGTAGAGCCTTCAAAATCACATCCGGCTAAAGGACGTTTAGTGAAATTGACAGATATGGTTGAAAAGCCAAAAGTAGAAGAAGCACCTAGTCAATTGGCAGTTTTAGGACGCTATGTTTTAACACCTGAAATTTTTGACTTGTTAGAAACACAAGGAAAAGGTGCTGGCGGAGAAATTCAATTGACTGATGCAATTAAAAGATTATTAGATCGCCAAGCAGTGTACGCTTATGATTTTGAAGGAAATAGATATGATGTTGGAGATAAATTTGGATTTATTAAAGCTACGATTGATTTTTCGTTAGACCGAGAAGAATTACATGATAAAGTATTGAATTATATTCAAAGTCTTGTGGCAAACGAAAATAAATAAAAAAATTGTTTTTCAAAGATAGAAATCATAATTTCTATCTTTTTGTTTGTAATAATCGAATAAAATTGAATTTTATGTTTTGACTCATGAATATATAGCAAATAATTCATGAAAGTAGTATAATGTTTATATGCAAAAAAGGAGGATTTTTAAAATGGCTAAAAAGTTTTTATCAATGGATGGTAATACTGCAGCTGCGCATGTTGCCTATGCGTTTACAGAAGTTGCTAGTATTTATCCAATTACACCTTCGTCACCAATGGCTGAAAATGCTGAAACTTGGGCTGCTCAAGGTAAAAAGAATTTATTTGGTTCGCCCGTAAATGTTATTGAAATGCAGTCAGAGGCAGGTGCAGCAGGTGCTGTCCATGGTGCATTACAAGGTGGAGCACTAGCGACTACATTTACTGCTTCACAAGGTTTATTATTAATGATTCCTAATTTATATAAAATTGCAGGGGAATTATTACCAGGTGTTTTCCACGTATCAGCTCGTGCATTAGCTACTCGTTCGTTAAATATCTTTGGAGATCATCAAGATATCTATGCATGTCGTCAAGTAGGAATACCAATGATTTGTTCACACTCTGTTCAAGAAGTTATGGACTTAGCTGGTGTAGCGCATTTAACTGCGATTAAGGCATCTGTACCAGTTATGCATTTCTTTGATGGATTTAGAACATCACACGAAATTCAAAAAGTTGAAGTAATGGATTATGAAGATCTAAATAAATTATTAGATCGTGAAGCGTTGGCTCGTTTTAAGAAAAATGCACTAAATCCACACATTAATCCTATTGAACGTGGTGGTGCTGAAAATGATGATATTTATTTCCAAGGTAGAGAAGCACAAAATAAACATTATGATGCAGTTGTAGAAATTGCTGCTGATTACATGAATAAGATTTCAGAAATCACAGGAAGGAATTATGCACCATTTACTTATTATGGGGCACCTGATGCAACAAGAATTATTATTGCAATGGGGTCTGTTACTGAAACAATTAAAGAAACAATTGATGAAATGAACCGCTTGGGGGATAGAGTAGGTTTAATTAAAGTTCATCTATATCGTCCTTTCTCAGCTAAATATTTATTAAAAGTATTACCTGAAACTGTAGAAAAAGTTGCAGTTTTAGATCGTACTAAAGAAATGGGAGCAACAGGGGAACCATTATACTTAGATGTATGTAGTGTTTTAAAAGATGTTAAACATGTCACAACAATTATTGGTGGACGTTATGGTATGGGGTCTAAGGATACAACTCCTAGACAAATTAAAGCTGTTTATGATCATTTATTAGATGAACATCCATTTACATCATTTACAATAGGAATTAACGATGATGTTACTCACTTATCATTGAAAGAAGATCCAACATTTAAAGTAAGTGCTGACTACACTGCATGTTTATTCTATGGTTTAGGATCTGATGGTACTGTTTCTGCAAATAAATCATCTATTAAAATTATTGGAGATCATACTGATTTATATTCACAAGCTTATTTTGCTTATGATAGTAAAAAAGCGGGTGGAGCAACTCGTTCTAATTTAAGATTTGGTCATACACCAATTCGTGCTACTTATTATGTAAATAATGCAGACTTTATTTCATGTTCTTTAGATAATTATGTCATTAAATATGATATGTTAAAGAATTTAAAGGATGAAGGTACATTCTTATTAAATACTGAATTCGATAAAGATCATATTGTTGATTATTTACCAAATCGTGTTAAAAAACAATTGGCAGATAAAAATGCAAAATTCTATATTATTAACGCTAATAAAATTGCTAATGAAATTGGTATGGGACGTCGTACAAACACAATTTTACAATCAGCATTCTTTGCGTTAAATCAACAAATTTTACCAATTGATCAAGCTGTTGAATATATGAAAGAAATGGCTAAGAAAACATACAGTAAAAAAGGCGATGCTATTGTTCAATTAAACTATAAAGCAATTGATGCTGGAAAAGATGCTCTTGTTGAAGTAGCTGTTGATCCATCTTGGTCTCAATTGACAGTAAATCAAGCAAGAAAGTCAACTGGAGATGAACATTTTGACAGCTTTGTTTCTGTAATTAACAGTCTAGATGGATATGATTTACCTGTAAGTGCATTTATGGATAAACTAGACGGTTCTATGAAATCAGGCGTAGCTATTAAAGAAAAACGTGCAATTGCGACAATGGTTCCACGTTGGAATAAAGATAACTGTATTCAATGTAATAACTGTGTTATGGTTTGTCCTCATGCAACAATTCGTGCATTCTTAATTGATGATGAAGAGATGCAATCATTACCTGAAGATATTAGTAATGATGTATTAAAACCAATGGGAAAAAATGTTGATGGTTTAGTTTATCGTATTCAAGTATCGCCAGATAACTGTGTAGGATGTGGATTGTGTGTAACTGAATGTCCAGGTAAAAAAGGTGAAAAAGCACTTGAAATGGTTCATGTTAAAGAAGAATTAAAACATGCTCCATTAGCTGACTATATGTATGAAAACGTTCAATATCGTGATGATCGTTATCCTAAGACAACAGCAAAAGGTGTAGGTTTCATGAGACCTTATTTTGAAGTTTCAGGAGCTTGCGGTGGATGTGGTGAAACACCATATTATCGTTTGGCATCTCAATTATTTGGTAAAGATATGATGATTGCAAACGCAACAGGATGTAGTTCAATTTATTCTGGATCAACTCCATCAACACCATGTACTGTTGATAAAAATGGTAATGGTCCTGCTTGGGCTAACTCATTATTTGAAGATAATGCAGAATATGGATTTGGTATGAAACTTGCTGATAATTATAATGTTTCAACAATGTTACGTATTATGGAAGAAAATAAAGATAACGTTGAACCAGAATTGAAAGATGTTTTAGATGAATATATTTCAATCAAAGGTGATCGTGAAAAAGAAAGAGAATTAGCTCCTAAGATTACAGAATTAGTTAAAGCATCATCTAATGAAGCGATTAAAGAAGTATTGCACTACGAAGGAGAGTTTGTAAGTAAATCACAATGGATTATTGGTGGTGATGGATGGGCTTATGACATCGGTTATGGCGGAGTAGACCATGTATTAGCTAATAATCAAAATGTAAATATTTTAGTTCTTGATACTGAAGTATATTCTAATACTGGAGGTCAATCATCTAAATCTTCACAAGCTGGATCTATTGCTAAGTTTACAGCAAGTGGTAAAAAGGTTGCTAAAAAAGATTTAGCACAAATTGCAATGGCTTATGGACATGTATATGTTGCACAAGTTGCTATGGGTGCAAATAGTGCGCAAACAATTAAAGCATTCAAAGAGGCAGAAAGTTATGATGGACCATCATTAATTATTGCTTATGCACCATGTAATGAACATGGAATTAAAGGTGGATTACAAAATCATCAACATCAACAAAGAGAAGCTGTTAAATGTGGATATTTTAACTTGTTAAGATATGATCCTAGATTAGAAGCTGAAGGTAAGAACCCATTACAATTAGATTCTAAAGAACCTGATTTCACTAAATTCAAAGATTTCTTATTAAGTGAAAACAGATTCGCTCAACTAGGAAAAGTTAATCCAGAACACGCAAGTGATTTAATGGATAAATGTGAACAAGATGCTAAAAAACGTCGTAATCGTTTAGATGTTATGGCAAGCGAATAATTATTGGTTTAAGAAGAGTTCGATTATTTGAACTCTTTTTTTATTTAATTTAAAGAAAACACTTTACAAAGGCAAGAAAAGA
>NZ_QRQB01000032.1:0-20421 GCF_003475785.1 Coprobacillus sp. AF33-1AC
ACAAATTTTAAAAAGACTGTCGATAGTCAATTTGTCAACAGTCTGAAACTATGCCTAGCATAGTTTTTTTTCTCGTTTAGAAATTAAATATTCACGCCTTTGATTTGTGCTATAGTTTGAATATAGTGGAGGATAGGTATGAAAAAAGTATTGTTTTTTGATGTGGATGGAACATTAGTTGATCATGGAAATCATATTGATAAAATTCCAAATACGGTAAAAAAGGAAATTAAAAGATTACAAAATAAAGGATATGCTTTATTTGTAGCCAGTGGAAGACCAAAGGCATTTATATCAGATACGATATTAGAAGCAGGATTTGATGGCTATATTTTATGTAATGGAGCACATGTGGAATTAAATGGAAAAATGATTAGTAAACGTCCTTTAGATAAAAAAGCCTTAAAGAAGTTAGTGGATATATTAGAAGGTATCAAAAGTGAATATATTTTAGAAACAGCACATCACTGTTATTTAAAACCTGAATATGAAGTTTTAGAAGCTTTCTTTAAAACATGTGACGTTGATTTTAACCAAATAACACGTCATTTTAATGTGGACGATGTTTTAGAAGATACCTTAAAAGTAGAAGTGAATACCAAAGATGAAAATAGTCAAATGATTGTTGACTATGTTGATGGTTTATTTGACTACGATAGTCATGGTACGGATAATGCCTTTGAAATTTATTCTAAATCAGTATCTAAAGCAACAGGAATTCAAGAAGTATTAGATTATTTACAAATAAGTAAAGAAAATAGTTATGCTTTTGGTGATGGTTTAAATGATATTGAAATGTTACAAATGGTAGGACATGGTGTAGCTATGGGTAATGCTTGTCAAGAATTAAAAGATGTAGCTGATGAAATCACAGATTCTATCTTAGACGATGGTTTAGCTAAATATTTAAAAACAATAGAATAATAAAAAAAGCTCGTTTGAGCTTTTTTTATTTAATGAATTTAAAATGTTGACCAGGTTTAATGAAATCTAGTAAACCTAAATCTTCTTCTTTAATTGTACCGATAAGGTTACGTTCACCATCATTAGGGATTTCTGTTAAAACAACTTCTAGTTCTCCTCTATAATGAGCTAAGTTATCGTTTACAACAAGAACATCTCCACGAGTGAAAACTTTTTTACCACAATCATGATGTGGAATAGATTTATCATGCACTTTTAATTCTTTATCACCAAATCCAGAATCTTGAACAGTAGCTTGATTTTTGAATTCTAATCTTGGGAAACTTGATCTTAACATAAATGATGAATGATCATAACGATCCCAATGAGGAGCAAATTCATACATGATATATTTTTCATTATCACTTATTTCTGGTACTTCATCAACACGTAATTCTAAAGCTTGATAGTTTACTTTTGATAAAGCTTCTAATTCTGCAGTTGTTGCAGGGTAGTTACCAACGATAATATCATCAACATCTCCAGTAGCAAGTAAGTATCTTGCTTGTACTTCGATTGGTAAGTTTCTCATGATTTCTACAGTTGGTAAACCACAAAATACTTTCCATGGTCCAATTGTATTTTCATTTGTACTTGAAACAAAGGCAGCAGTATGAAGATTTAAAGCTTTCCATTGTTTGTTATATTGTTGGAATAAATCAAAATCTAATCCTGTATATCTTTCAGGGAAGAAGTTATGACACATGATAATTTGGTCTTTATTTCCTCCGTTTTTAATTAATAAGTCAACACCAGCATCCATACTTGCATTAAATTCAATTTGAATACCATAAGGGTTTCTTGTTACAGCGATATCTCCTTGAGTACCAAAGTTACCATCTAAACGAATGATATCTAATCCTAAATCAGCAAATGGTTTAAGGTTATCAGGTGTAGCCCCAATTAACTTAAATACAGCTGGGTTTGTATCTGCAGCAACAATAAATCCTAATTCATGAGCTTTATCCATGAATTGTTTAAATTCTTTTAAATAACTTTCTCTTTTATCATCTGGAATAGATAAAAAACAAGTAAAGATTCTTTTGAAACCTAATTTAGCAGCAGTTTCCATATAATCATATACTTCTTTAATATCACTTTTATCAGGATAAACAGAGATTCCTAGACTATGCATATTACTTCCATCCTCCTTTGTCTATCTATATCTAGTATATACAAGAATTCGATTTAATGAAAGCCTTTTATAAATTAATAACTTGTATTTTTATAAAAAATACAAGATAATATACAAGAATAGGAGTGATATTATGTCTTTGAACGTTGTTCTTTCATTTGTTGTAACAACATTAATTTCATTTATCTTAGTTCCTGTAGTTATGAAGGCAGGAAATATATTACAAATTGTTGCTCATAAAAATGCTCGTACTATTCATAAAAAAGAAATTGTGCGTATAGGTGGATACGCTATTTATATGAGTTCATTAGTAGGGTCGGTGTTGTTTTTGAAAACTGATCCACAAATTAATGCTATTTTGGTGAGTGGGTTTATTATCTTTATTACAGGGTTATATGATGATGTTCATGATTTGTCACCTAAAATTAAGTTAATTTTTGAAGTGATGGCATCCGTTATTGTTATTATATGGGGAAATATTTATATTAAAGGATTTAATTTCTTTCCTGAACCTTATGGAACCATTGTTTCAGGAATTGTAACTTTATTTTGGATTGTGGGTATTACCAATGCTATTAATTTAATTGATGGCTTAGATGGATTATCAGCAGGTATTTCCGTTATTGTTTTATTCACTATTTCGATGACTTCGCTTATTTCGGGAAGAACGGATATTGCTTCTTTATCCTTGGTTTTAGCGGGAAGTATTATGGGATTTCTATTTTTCAATTTTCATCCTGCTAAGATATTTATGGGTGATTGTGGAGCATTGTATATAGGTTTTATGATATCTGTTATTTCTTTACTTGGCTTTGGATATAGTATGTCGGCTTTCTTTACTTTAGGGGCACCGATTGTGGTATTAATGGTTCCTATTATGGATACATTAATTGCGATTGTTAGAAGAAAGTTAAATCATAAAAAATTTAGTGAAGCCGATCGTTCTCACTTACATCATAATTTAATGTTTAAGTTAAATTTAGGACAGAAAAAAAGTGTATTAGTTTTATACGCTGTTACATTTTTATTTTCTTTAACATCTTATATTTATTATTATGATCCAACGATTGGAATTTTAATGTTTATTGTTTTAATGATCATATTTGAAATCTTTGTTGAAATTACTGATATGATAGGACGTAAATATAAACCATTACTTACAATTATGAATGTTTTTATTCAAAGTGATCAATTACCTAAAATCCGTATTCTAGAACAATATCGAAAAAACAGAACACCACAAAAGAAAAAAAGAGATCATTTTATTTTGTTGTTATCATTGATGATGATTTTTGGTGGCTGTACATATTACTTTGTTGGTAACCAACCACCAATGAATACATCAACATCATTAAAGACACCTTATGTTCAAGAAAATAAAACGACTTTACTTACAAATATATATGAACGTTTAGACCGTGCTCACCAATCAAAAGATGAAATAGAAGAATTACAGTTAGTTGCAGCGTATTTTGTTTGTGATTATTTCACTTTAAAAGATCAAAGTAAAAAAGCAATAGGTGGTATTGACTATATTTATCCTACGATCCGTGATAGTTTTTCTACTTACGCTAAAAATTCTTTTTATACAAATAAGAATAAAGATTTAGCAGTTGACCATTATAATATTGTTTCTTATTCTCCTTCTAAAGTGACAATCGAAGGATTAGAAGACCAAGATTATTATAATGTTTTAATTGAAATTACTTTTAATGAAGATGTTGAAGACTTTAATAATATTATTAATGTCACAATTGTAAAAAAGAATAAACGTTTTTATGTTTGCGGTATAGATCATGCATAGAGGGTGAATAAAATGGATTATTGTTATCATTGTGGAACAAAGTTAGAAAAAAGATATTTAGAAAAAGAGGGAATGATCCCTTATTGTCAGACTTGTAAACAATTTATTTTTCCTGTTTTTTCTACGGCATGTAGTATGATTGTTTTGAATAAACAAAAAGATCATGTTTTACTGATTAAACAATATGGCACAAAACATTATGTTTTAGTTTCAGGATATGTAAATATTGGTGAAAATGCAGAATCAACAGTAGTGAGAGAGGTTAAAGAAGAGGTTGATTTAGATGTGGTTTCTTTAAATTATAATAAGAGTGAATATTTTAAAAGAAGTAATACTTTGATGTTGAATTTTACTTGTATTGTTGATCAAATGAATTTTCAAATTAATGATGAGGTAGATGAAGCTAAATGGTTTCCTTTACAAGAGGCAAGAAAAGCCATTATGCCTGATTCTCTAGCAAAACGATTTTTAGAATATTATCTTGATCATATCAAGTAAAATCGTAGTTGTTTTTTAAAATATATTATGGTATTATTTTAAAGCAATGTATCAAAATACTTTTAAGGAGGTATATTATGTTTACAACAGTATTAAATGTGCTTTTAGTTATTATTTCTATTGCGCTTATTATATTATGTCTATTACAAAGTGGTAAGTCAGACGGAATTGTTAATGCATTAACTGGTCAAAGTTCTAATTTGTTTGCACAACAAAAAGAACGAGGAATTGATTTAGTGATGTCAAGAATGACGATGGTTCTTGGAATTGCATTTTTCGTTATTGCAATCATTTTACGTATGGGATAATGAATAGGACGCAAGTCCTATTTTTATTTTAAGGAGGTGAAACTATGGAAGAAAGAATATTAGATTTATTAGAGAACATAGAATTTAAGGAACGTAACTTAGATGGTATTATGAAACAATTAGGTTTAGATACCAGTGAAGAATTTAAAACGGTGATGAAAGCCTTAAATGCTTTAGAAGATCAAGGAAAAATTGTAAGAAGTCAACATAATTTATATTATTTACCAAAACAAATTCATGTTTATATAGGAAAATTAAGTATGAATAAAAGAGGTTTTGGTTTCGTAAGATTAGATGAAGAACATGATGATATTTTTATTGGTAAGCATGATTTAAAAGATGCTCTTGAAGGAGATACTGTTCTAGTTGAGTTAAAAAAGCATAGTGAGGGTCAACGTGAAGAAGGAATCATTAAAAGAGTCATCAAAAGAGGACAAACGAGAATTGTTGGTGAACTTAAAAAAGGAAAACGAGAACTTATTTTAGTAAGTGATGATATTTTATTTGATAAACCTGTTTATATAGATCAGGCCCATAGTCATGGTGCTGTAGCAGGACATAAAGTTGTTGCAGAAATCAAAACGTATAAACCTTACTTAAAAGGAAATGTTGTGGAGATTATTGGTCATAAAAATGATCCTGGTGTAGATGTGGCTTCTATTGTTTACCAACATGAAGCACATATTGATTTTCCTAAAGAAGTTCTTGAACAAGTGAGTCATATTCCTAATGAGATTGATAAAGAAGACATTAAATCAAGAGTGGATTTAAGAAATGAAACTATTGTTACAATTGATGGTGATGATGCTAAGGATTTAGATGATGCCATTTCATTAAAAAAATTGGCTAATGGTCATTATCAATTAGGGGTACATATTGCAGACGTGAGCTATTATGTAGAAGAAGGCACTGATTTAGATAAGGAAGCTTACGAAAGAGCAACATCTATTTATTTAGTAGATCGTGTTATTCCGATGTTGCCTCATAAGTTATCTAATGGTATTTGTTCACTTAATCCTCATGTTGATCGTTTTACGATTTCATGTTTAATGGAAATTAATCATGAAGGTGAGGTTATTTCACATGAAATATTACCAACCGTGATACATTCAACTGAAAGAATGACTTATCGCCATGTCAATGAAATATTAGGTGGTGATATTGAAAGACAAAAGCAATATCATCATGTTAAAGATATGTTCTTTTTAATGCAAGAATTATCGGATATATTAATTCAACATCGTAAAAAACGTGGCGCCATTGATTTTGATACTAATGAAGCTAAAGTCATCGTCGATCAAAAAGGAATCCCAACTGATATTGTTTTAAGAGAAAGAGGAGTCAGTGAAAGAATGATTGAATCCTTTATGTTGGTAGCTAATGAAACTGTAGCTGAACATTTTAAATGGTTAGAATTACCATTTATATATCGTGTTCATGAAAACCCTAAGTTACAAAAACTTCAACAATTTTCAACAATCGCTAAAACATTAGGATACACCATCAAAGGTTCTTTAGAACATGTTTATCCTCATGAATTAAGTGCTATTGTTGATGCAAGTATTGGGACACCTGAACATCAAATTATTTCAACCTTATTATTACGTTGTATGGCTAAAGCCAGATATGATGAACAATGTTTAGGACACTTTGGTTTAGCTGATGAATATTATACTCATTTTACATCGCCGATTCGTCGTTATCCTGATTTAATGGTTCATCGTTTGATTCGTAAATACTTGTTTGAAAAGAAAGTAGATGAACAAACACTCACTCATTATGCTTCAATTATGCAAGAAATAGCTGAACATACATCATTCCAAGAAAGAAAAGCCATTGATATTGAACGAGAAGTTGATGATATGAAAATGGCTGAATATATGGAAAGTCATATAGATGAAGAATTTACAGGTATTGTTTCTTCAATTACTAACTTTGGTATGTTTATTGAACTTGATAATACAGTTGAAGGACTTGTTAGAATGGAAGATTTATCAGATGATTATTATTTCTATGATGAAAGAAGTCTTCAATTAATAGGACAACGTACAGGTAAACGTTTTAAGATGTCTGATGAGGTCAAAGTCAGAGTTAAAGGAGCTTCTAAAAAAGAAAAAACAATAGATTTTGAAATTGTTGGTATGAAATCTAACAAAAAGAAGAAAAAAACTGTTATAATAGATAAGCATCGTAAACATCAAGACGTTCATAAAAGAAAACGCCAAGATCAAAAACGATTCTATCGAAAGAAAAGAAATAAAAAATAAAGTAAAGGAGAAAAGGAATGAAGATTGTATCTAATAATAAAAAAGCATATCATGATTATTTTATCCTAGATACATATGAAGCTGGTATTGAATTAAAAGGAACTGAAATTAAATCTGTTCGTCAAAACCAAGTGAATTTAAAAGATTCCTTTGTGCGTGTTAAAAATAATGAAGTATTCGTTGAAAACATGCACATTTCTCCTTATGATCATGGTAATATCTTTAATCATGATCCAAAAAGAACCAGAAAACTATTACTTCATAAAAAAGAAATCTTAAAGATTACTAATAAATTAAAAGAAGGTGGTTTAACAGTTGTTCCTACTAAACTTTATTTTAATAAATCAAGTAAAGTTAAACTTGAGATAGCTATCGCTAAAGGGAAAAAACTTTATGATAAACGTAATGATTTAAAAGAAAAAGATGCCAAAAGAGATATTGAAAGATCGTTAAAGAATTATTATTAATCTGGGGATGTCTTGGATTCGACAGGGGTATGTTTGACCTTAGCTGCAGTCGTTGGAGTACGTTAAACTCAAACAAAAAATAACTGGAAACAGACAAACTAATTACGCTTTCGCTTAGTCGACATAGACATGAAAGCTGCTGACATTAAGCGAGCCTATAGCTTTTTGTTAGTATTATAACTTTTAGGATAAGGGTTAAGGGAGTCTTGACTTTAACCACGAAAATTTAAAGAATCGCTTGGTGTAAAATTGTTCATTGATTGTAGCCAAGTTAAATTATTCAATGGACTAAACTGTAGACGCTTTGGAGGAATTGCTTTTGGACAGGGGTTCGATTCCCCTCATCTCCACCAAAATTAAGAGTCAAAATGGATGTCATCGAAAAAACACCGATGGAATCAACGTTTTTTAAGATATTTTAAAGAATCAAAAAATAGCGATTTACGTGGATGTCACCCATATAAAAGGGTGTCACTACCTAAAAATCGCTATTTTTCACTTCAAAGATGAGGTAAAATGGATGTCATTAAAAGAAAGCAGGAAACCAAATGAAATTTTATATTAACAACAAGGAATTAAGTGAAAAAGTATTTTGGAGAACACTAGAATCATTAGTAAGTCCAATACAAAGAGTACACATCTTGGATGGAATGAAAGTGAAGATTGCCGATTATTTATGTTGGATTGAAATGGTGTAATGCTTTTAAAAGTGAATATGACAGATGAGATAGTAGATTAAATGATTTGCTATCTTTTTTTATATTAATTAAAAAAGTTCATCATATTTTTATAATGATGTAATATAAAGATATATAAGATAACTTTTATGGAAGGAGATAATTTTAATGAAATTATAATAGGTAGTTAAACTAATTTTTATAGGTAATTATGAATACATAGAATAAAGGAGTGGCAAATATGAGCAGTACTAATAATCTTGATGCAAAAAATGCTTATGAGAAAATATGTAAATTCTCTAACAAATCAGGTAGATATTATAAGACATTATTTCATGTTCATACACCAGAATCTTGTGATTATAAGTTATTTATAGATAGAGAAAACTTCAGTTATGAAAATGCGACAGATGAGGAAATGTTTGAAATATGTGTTGAATTAGGTATTCTACCTAAAGCTGATAATTATACAAATTATAAAAAAATAGGGGTAGAAGATGGACTATATGAGTCATACAAAGAGGCTTTTGCTTTTTTAATATTTGTCTATTATTTAGCTGAAAAAAATATAGAGATTGCTATTTTAGCTGATCATAATACAATAGCAGGTTATAAAAAAGTAGATAGGGCTATAAAAAATTTAAAAGAAGTGAAGGGTAAAATAAAGGGATACTGTCCTACGATTATTGCTGGTATTGAAATAACATGTGCGGATAAAAATCATGTTATTGGTATTTTTGATTATAATAATGAAAAAGTAGTAAACAAAATATCCGAATGGTTGGAGTATAATTTAGTTAATATAGAAGCCGGAACGATATTAACAAGTTTAAACGTAATGGAATTTTTAACAAATTTGGATATTATTACTTATATTGCGCATTTCGATAATGCAGATATGATTCAAAAAACAGATTATTTAAGTGGAGCTTATAAAAAGGAACTGCTCCAATCTAAATACTGTAATGTTATAGGATGTTCTACTTATGAAAAAATTAATATATTAGATAAAAAACTAACAACAATGCTAAAAGGGAAAAAATTTAAATATCTAATAGATAATGATTCACATTGTATTGAAGGATTAGAAGAAAATTATGTGTGGGTTAAAGGCTTTGAAAGAAATGTGAAAATGATTAGAGAAGCCATTGATAACTATGATGTTTCTATTTCTTTAGATAGGGAAATGAAAATAAACAATAGACAATATATTAAAGGAATACATTTACAGGGGAGTGAGGCATCTTTTTTAATTAATGAAAAAAATAAAAAAATGGATTTTACGTTGGTCTTTTCATCATCGTTAAATTGCATTATTGGAGGTAGAGGAACAGGAAAAAGTACACTTTTAAAATTTTTAGAATATGCATTAAATCAAAAATGTGAATCATTGGAGATGCTTAATTTTATTTGTAGGCATGGTCATATTTGGTTGTTGTATATTTATAACAATACTGAGTACATGATTGAGATGCTAAATCCTCTTATTGAAGATTATTTTTCGGATTCTGCGGATGTGTTAGCATACTATGATTCTAATAGAAGAGAATATTATACATATAAAAAAAGTGATTTTAATATTGAAAGAATAAAAAGATATTCTTATGAAAAAAATTTGAAAATATATGAAATTGTCCACAATGAAAAAGGTATTAATTTTAAAGCTGTAAAATCAAAAAGAGACATGTTGAATAATTTTTTTGATACAACCTATTCAGTAAATGAATTAGTTAGAACTGCAAGTGGGGATGATATTAACGATTTTATTTATAATGTTATGTTTAATAATGTTACAATAAGCAACGCAAATAGTATCAGTGTAAGAAGTTTAAATGGATTAAAAAATGCTATTAAAAATGCAAAGAAGATAATGAATAACAGATATCAAGAGGTTATGGAAATAATTGAAAAATTTAACAATAGAATGGGGAATACATTAAAAATTGTATATACTCAAAATAATGAGGTTGATTTACCAGATTTTAAAAGTTGGATAAATCTTAAACAGAAAAAGAGGGAATTTATCAAAATTGATAATATTAAATATAGTATAAGATATGAGAATGTTATCGATTATTTTGAAATGCTCTGTGATCGATTAGGTATTTTTGGGTTATTAGATAAAATAGAAAAAAAGAAGTAATAAAAGGAAGTATTTTAAATTTTGCTGAAAGTTCTTTTGAGTTGGATGTGGTTAGCATAGATGAAACAAATGAAAAGAATTTTATTTTATTACTATATGACAAAATACTAAATGAAGCTAATGCATATAGAATTATTGGCTATTTAAAATACTATGTTACAGACTGTGAGAATTTTACCATTCAGTTTAATGTAAATAGTAAAACAGGAGCTAAAGGAGTTAATTTTAAGGATATAAAAATTCTTTCTTTGGGACAAAAAGTGGTTGCTATGTTAGATTTTATTTTAGGATATAGTGAGTATTCTGAAGATTATAGACCTCTTATTATTGATCAACCTGAAGATAATTTGGATAATAGTTATATTTATTATAATTTAGTAAAGCAGTTAAGAGATACTAAGGAAAAAAGACAAATAATTTTAGCAACACATAATGCTACAATTGTTACAAATTCAATGTCGGATCTTGTATGTGTTATGGATTCTGACGGTAGAAATGGATGGATAAAAAGATATGGTTATCCAGGTAATAAAATAATAAAAAAAGAAATCGTTAATTGTTTAGAAGGAGGAATTGAATCATTTAAGCATAAACAAGAAATTTATAAAGAAGTATTGAAATAAATATTTTAATAAAAATTATCAATAATTAAGGCTTATAGCGATAACTATAAGTCTTTTTTTTACGAAAGAAGGTGGTACAATGAAAGAAATAATCATATCTATTGTTTCAATGCAAATTGGTGCATTTATAGGAATTGCTACAATGTGCTTTTTCCAAGTCAATAAAGGTAATGGTAGCTCTGATAAGCAATAAATACAAGTATAGACTTTGTACAAATTTAATGATGATAATGAGTAGAGGAGATGAGAATATATGAAAAAAAGCAATATTATAGTTTTAGCGTTATCTACACTGTTGGTTGTTTGCAATGCACTACCAATGAACAATCATGTAGAAAACAAAAAAGAAGTAGTTATTTCACAAAAAGAGGCATCAAAAAAGAAATCAAAGAAAAAAGATGTATCCAAAGATGAAAACAATGAAAGTGATAAAACTGTAAATGATACATCCAAACAAACAGCAGAAGAAAATACGATTCAGGAAGATCAAGAATCTGTAAAAAGTGATGTGCAAACTCAAGAGAAAACGAGTAATCAAAAAACTAATGAAAATAAAACACAAAAGAAAGTTGAAACAAAACAAACACCAATACAGCCTGTTGAAAGTAATCAGCCTTCTTCTGTAACACCAAGTCAGCCAGCATCAAGTGGAAATACTACTAATGCACAACAACCTCAAAAGGAAGAACAAACAAAGATTTTAAGAGTGACATATTGGGTTAAATGTGATTGTGGAAAAGAATTGACACATTCAATAGATTATAAAGATTACGAGTCTTACTATAATAGCAACGATTATTCAGTAAAGATTTTAATTAACCAATTATTAGATGAAGGACATTGTGCAGGAAATGAAGAAGTATGTGGTGCTTCGCATTATCGTTATGGCACAAATGAAAATTGGATTTATAAGTAAATCATTATCAAACTATGTAGAAACATGATAGAATTAAATACGGATAAAGAATAAGTAAATAGTTTATCATAGATAATTACTGAAAATTCAAAATATTACCAACAAATTTTTATAAAAATCTCTCATTCTTTATCCATTTAATATTATAAGCAGGCAGGTCGATATGATCTGTCTTTTTTTGTTGGAGGAATATATGTATTTAAATAAGTGGGTATTCAAGCCATAGGACAATCGAAAGATTGTCCTTTTTGCATTTAATAAACAAAAGAAGTAGGGCAATGTTTGAAACTTGCATTGCAAACAATAAATAACAGGAGAAAAAGTAAAATGAAAAATAAACTTTCTAAACTATATAAGATTTTTTTAGCAGTAGGAATGGTATTTTCAATGTGTTTCAATACGCTTGGAATGAGTGTAGTAAATGCTTATGATCCATCCGTTCCTAAAGAATTTACAAGAGTGAAAAATATCAAGTATCCAGAATGGTGGGGCAGAAAGATTCCATCCATTGCTTCATGGTCAACGTATTCATGTAAATACGATGGTAAATGGGCTTTCTGTTTGGAAGCAGAAAAGAAGACACCTGCAAGTGGTAAATATCCTGCACAGGTCATTGAAAATAATGAAAACGTAAGAAAGCTACTTTACTATGGCTTTGGAGGTCCTGCAGCCTATGGTGAATTTGCAGCGGATGCAGATCTAAAGACAGCTATCTGTCCAGATGACCCTCTTACAAATGATGATATCAAATATCTTTTGACACATATCTTTTTAAGTGGCGCTTATTCAGGACAATGGAAAGGTTTTGATGAAAACTTGTTCAACCAAACATTCGGAAGTAATTATGGTACAAATATCATGAACATCTATCGTCGAATCATTTCATTACCTGATCCAGGTAATGGTGTTTCTTGGGAAGGCAACAAATCAGGAAACAGAGCATTGTTTAAAGCAAGCTATGATAAGACAAATAAGCAACAAGTTACAAATACTGTGAAATTAAATGGTGCTTCATCTGCTGAAGTGAATATTCCATTGGCTTCAAATGTGACAATTCACATTGCTGGAACTTCTGCAACACAAACAGGTGGTACTGCAAAAGTGTATGGTGGACAAAGCTTTTATTTTACAGCGCCATGTCAAAATTCACCATCAAATTTTGTGAGTGACAATATATGTGGAAACGGATGTGAACGATTCACAGCATTAGCTATTCATGATGGAGGTGCAGGAACTCAAGCACAAGGAACTTGGAATATGGATCCTGATGATGCACGTCTATATTTAAATATTGAATAGCTTGATTTTGGTTCCTTGGAATTAACTAAAAAGAATACAAATCAAGATCTTATTGATGGTGCAAAATTTAATATCAAATCTGTTTCATATGACGGTTATAATGAAAATACCGTTGTAAAAAATGGAAAAATCAGAGTGAATGATCTATTGGTTGGAACTTATGAAGTCAAGGAAAAGGAAGCACCTCATGGATATCTTTTAAATACAGATACTTTTACAGTCAAAGTAGAAAAAGATAAGACAACAGTATTGAGTGTTACAGATGATGAACCTAAAGGAAACATTGATTTTCAAAAAGAAATCGATACTTCTAAAACAAATGGTCTAAAAGGTGATGCTACTGCTGAAGGTGTTTCTTTTGAATTACATGCAAGTGAAAAGATTACAAATCAAGCTGGAACAAAAACTTACTATGAAAAAGGTGCATTGGTATCAAGCAAGAAAACAGATGCCAATGGAAAGATTGCTTGGAGTGAATTGCCATTAGGGAAATATTACATTCAAGAATCAAAAACAAATGATTCATTGGTCTTCAATGATGCAAAGATCAGTGTATCAATCGATTATGAAGGACAAACAGTTTCAAAAGTATCAAGAAGTGCAAAAGGTACTAACAGAGTGAATATGCAAAAGATCCAAGTTTTTAAATCAGGAGAAAAAGACAGTATTTCAGGTCTTGTTAAAGGATTACAAGGAGCAGAGTTCACATTTCGTTTAAAAAGTGAAGTTGATCATGTTGGATGGGACAATGCTACAACTTATGCAGTTATCACAACTGATTCAAATGGTAAAGCAAATACACCATATCTTCCTTACGGGAAATATATCGTCAAAGAAACAAAGACACCTAAAGATTATATTACAGCACCAGATTTCACAATTTCAGTAACAGATGATTATAGTGAATATAAAGATGTTGAACAGGTAAAACGTGTCAATGTGAATAACCGACCATTTACGTCACAACTTAAAATTATCAAATTAGATGCTGAATCAGGAAAGAAAGTCACATTAAATGGTGCATCATTTAAAATCAAAGATTCAAAAGGAAACTATGTTGTACAAAAAGTTGGCGGTAAAAAATATGACACATTTACAACTAATTCTAAAAACGTTGTTACAGTAAAGGATGCTGAAGAAGGAACAGTAACACTTCCTTTACAGTTAGACGCGGGAGATTATTCTATCGAAGAAGTAGAAACACCTAAAGGCTTCTTGCAACTAGAACAATCTGTAAAATTTACAATTATAAATACAAGAGATTATGACAAAGATGAGGATGAAGATCCAATTCTAACTGTCAAAGTTAAAAATGCACAGCCAAAAGGAAAAATTATTTTAACAAAGACAGACAAGGCTACAAATGAAGCACTAGCTGATGTTGAATATGAATTAACTGCCAAAGAAAATATCTACAGTGCAGTTGATGGTACTTTACGCTATGCAAAAGGAGCTACTGTTGCCAAAGGAAAAACAGATGCCAATGGAAAACTTGTCATTGATTCGCTATTCATGGGCAAATATGAATTAAAGGAAACTTTAACAAATGAAGGATATGTGCTTTCAGAAAAAGTACATCAAATCAATCTTGAACAAAAAGATCTAACAACTAAAGAATATGTCATTACAAAAAATGTAACGAACATTGCACCTCATGGTGAAATCCATGTACAAAAAAGAGACAGAGATACATTAGAAGATCTTTCAAGTGTTACTTTCCAATTAACAGCAAAAGAAGATATCTATTCACTTGACGGAAGAAATAAGCTAATTTACAAAAAAGGTGAAGCTGTTTCAATGGATATTTCAGAAAACGGATATTATGTGACTAATGAATTAGGTGAAATTCATATTTCAGGATTACCACTTGGAAAATATGAGTTGAAAGAAGTTCAAGAATTAGAAGGCTATGTTAAAAACAATAAGGTCTATGATATTGATTTAAGCTATGATCACACAAATAAGATCATCTATTCAAAAGAACTTGATATTCTTAATAAAAAGACAGCAACTGAAATTTCAAAAGTAGATGCAACTAATGAAAAAGAACTTGAAGGTGCAAAACTTTCATTAAGAGATGAAGATGGAAATCTTGTAGAAGAATGGACATCAACAAAAGATGTTCACATTATCAGAGGTCTTGTATCAGGTAAAAAATATATCTTGCATGAAGATCTTGCACCATTAGGATATGCAACAGCAAGTGATGTAACATTTACAGTAAATGAAGATGGAAGTGTGACCAAAGTTAAAATGAAAGATGAAATCACAAAGGTAGATATTTCAAAAGTAGATGCAACAACTGGAAAAGAAATCGAAGGGGCTAAACTTACATTAAAAGACAAGGAAACAGGTGAAGTAGTTGAATCATGGGTTTCTGGAAAAGAACCACATCGAATCGAAGGATTAACTGTTTCAAAAACTTATGTGCTTCATGAAGATTTAGCACCTGCAGGTTACAATGTTGCAAGTGATGTTGAATTTACAATCTCTGATACAGGAGAAGTTCAAAAAGTAGTTATGAAAGATGAAGCAAAACCTGTTGTTGTAAAAACAGGTGATGATACAGACTATAAATCATTGAGTGCGTTACTAATTGCCAGTGGATTATTAATTGCAGCAGTGATTTGTAAAATCAAAAGAGGTAAAGATGAATAGGAATCAGAAGGTAATGTTTATGCTGTTAGTCATTTTCATTACCTATTTTCTTTACATTGTCTATAAATACTGGATTGCAGATATTGAATGGTTTCCATTTAAGAATATCTGTCTGTAACAAAGAAAAATAATTTTGAAGGAGGTGATGACTATAAGATGAAAATGAATAGTTTGATTTCATGGGTAGGTGGAAAGAAGTCTATTAGAGATTTGATCTATGCAAGATTTCCACAAAGCTATGGAAGATATATTGAAGTGTTTGGTGGAGGAGGGTGGGTACTGTTTGGAAAAAAGCCAGATAAGTTTGAGGTCTATAATGACTTCAATAACAACCTTTCAAATATGTTTGCGGTTGTAAGAGATCAGCCATTGGCTTTTATTCAGGAACTTGGTTATCTTCCTGAAAACGGAAGAAATATCTTTAATCTTTATAAAGAAATTATAACCAAGCAAAGAGTAGAAGATAAATTTTTACAGGAAGAAATGGAAAAGGTAAAGGTTTATTTTACCGAGCTTCAGCAAGAAGAAATCATGGAAATCATGAATCAAGAACGGATTGAAAAACAGGATGTAAAACTTGCTGTTGCATTTTTTAAGCTTGTCAGATATTCCTATGGTTCAGGGTGTAAAACTTTTGGATGTCGACCTTACGATGTACGTAAAGCATTTAATACAGTCTGGCAAATCAGCGACAGATTGGCAAATACAGTTATAGAAAACAAGGATTTTGAGGCACTGATTATTCAATATGATCGATCAGATGCCTTTTTTTATTTGGATCCTCCCTACTATGAAACGGAAGGACATTATTCTGTCGTATTCACAAAGGAAGATCACATTCGCTTAAGGGATACCTTAAAGAAATTACAGGGAAAGTTCCTGCTATCCTACAATGACTGTGAATTTATACGAGATCTGTACAAAGATTTTTATATTGAAGGATTTTCAAGAATCAACAATATGGCTCTTCGTTATGATAAGAGTTCACAGTTTCCAGAAGTGTTGATTTCCAATTACAATCCTATGAAGAATTCAGGAATACAGAAACATCTTGATTTATTTGAGCAGGATGGAGGTGATGAAAATGATGAATGAGTATCAGATGAAACTTGAGGAAGGGAATAAAGTGACCCTTCCTGAAAGTTTAGTTAACAAGTTGCTGTTAAGAAAAGGTGAAACAGTCTGTTTGATTCAGGAAGATGGTATCAAGGACAAGTGCTTTAAAGTAACTGCAGAAAATGAAAAAGAACTGTTCGATGAAGATTTTTACTGCATTCCCAAAAGGGTATTTGATATGTGTCATTTGGATTATGAAAGTATTCAAATCATCGTTGAACAGGGACAAATGGTCATTACCAATCCACAGTATGTGTTGAGCTATTTAGGAAAAGATATGATTACCTGTCTTTTAAAGCAAAATGTGGATTTAGGATTATTTGCAAAGGATCTTGTAGATTTATTAAATGAACAGACAATCGAAGAAGCTGTTTAGAAAAGGAGGAAACAATGGTACAAATTTTAAAGAATAAAAAAGTAAAGGTCATTATCTGTTTGATGATCATCTTAATAATGCTTGTATTAACAATGAAACAGTCTTATGCGGCAGGAGATGTTTCAAGTGTTATTCAGCAGGCTTGGAAACAAATGGAGTCGCAGATTAAAAATATTGTCAACAATGTTGTGTTTCCTGTTATTGATATCATACTTGCTGTCTTTTTCTTTGCTAAGCTTGCAATGGCATATTTTGATTACAGAAAACAAGGACAGTTTGATTGGACAACACCAGCAATACTGTTTGCGTGTTTAACATTTTCCTTGATTGCACCAAACTATATCTGGAAAGTCCTATAGAGGAATAGATTATGTTTTTATGGGATTTTGTCGCAGATAAGGTCATGGGACAGATTGTTGACTGGATCTACAGTAAGCTACTTGAATTTTTAGGTGAATTCTTTGGCATGATGGGATCAATGGGAGCAGATCTGTTTGACTATGACTTTGTAAGAGCCATTATTGAACTGTTTAGACTTTTTGGATGGGCGCTGTTTGTTTCAGGAATGGTCGTTGCAGTATTTGAGATTGCCGTTGAATATCAAAGCGGTCGAGGCAGTATCAAAGATGCCTGTCTTAATGCTATGAAAGGGTTTATGGCTGTGTCTTTGTTTACTGTATTGCCTGTAGAATTATATAAGTTCTGTATTTCTTTGCAGGTAACCATGTCCAATGGGCTTGCTAAACTTGTAGGAAGTCAGTCCGTAGGTGATTCAGCAATTAAGTCACTGTCGTATATGCAAAAGCTGTCGCTTGGAACGGTATTGCTTATCTTTTTGCTGATTATGATGGGCTATTCCATTATCAAAGTGTTCTTCGCAAATCTAAAAAGAGGAGGTATCCTTTTAGTAATGATTGCAGTAGGATCGCTTTATATGTTTTCAATTGTGCGTGGCTATACAGATGGTTTTATTCAATGGTGCAAGCAGATCATTGGTATATGTCTTACTGCATTTTTACAGGCAGTCATTTTAATTGCAGGTCTGGGTGTTATGAAAGAAAACTGTCTTTTAGGAATCGGCTTGATACTGGCAGCCAGTGAAATTCCACGAATTGCAGGACAGTTTGGACTTGATACAAGCATGAAAGCAAATATCATGTCTACTGTTTATGCGGCTCAGTCAGCTATGAATATTACAAAAACAATTATGAACAGAAGCTAATAATCATCTTGCATTTTTCCTGCTTATTTGGTATTTCTGTTGTAGGAGGTACAGCATGACTATCGAAGAACTGAAAAAATATAAATGGTTTGTTGCAACATGCAAGTATGAAGGTATCGTTGGGAAAAAGCATTGTTTTACATATGATGTTGATAATTTAAATACAAATTTGTTAAGTGGAATGATTTTAGTTGATGATGAACTTGTAAAAGAAACAGAAGAAAAGGGTGTCTGGCAGGACTGTGTTTTTGATGCGATTTGTGATGAAAAAGTTCAAATCGTACAGCAATGTTCAAAGCCAATCATTCTTTATGAAGAAGTTCCAGAATATGATGAGTGGGTGAATCTGTTATTGTATCGCTATCTTGAACAGCATTATTATGAAAAGAAATGGATGACCTATATACAGGTCGATAGAAAAATGAATGATGAAATGAGGTTGAGCTAAAATGTATATGTATCCCGATAATTTAAAAGGGAAGGCAACATTATGGCTATGGTATTTAAGAGATATTGGAATCGTAGGTGTGGGGGCAATCATTGGAGTGATTGCCATTTCTCATGCCAATTTTTATATGCCAATGGCATTAGTAGGGTGCTATGCTTTTTTAACTATCCGTATGGCTGATACCAGTATCTTTGATTTTTTATCATATGCCTTTGCCTTCTTTATATTTTCACAACAGCTATATAAATGGCATTTTACAGGTGAAATAAAAACACCCTTGAATACAGAAAACAGGAAAAAGAAATGGAGGCTATGATGAAAAGAAAGAAGAAAACAGAGAAGAAAGATACCGTGAAAAAGAAAACAAAGAAAAATAAAAAAGTATCCAGTACAAGGATGCTAATCAATACTAAGACGATTACCGATTACAGTTTAAAACTGTTTAATGGAGAGGAAGTCGTCTTTTTTGTTGTTCAGCCACAAAATCTTTCTGTTATGTCAAAAGAAAACATAGGTGCAAAGATATTTGCACTTACAAATGTTGTAAAAGGACTAAATGATATTGAAATTATCTGTCTGAACAGTCGAGATAATTTTGAAGAAAACAAATATTTTCTGAAAAAAAGAATTCAGGAAGAAACAGAAGAAGTTGTTATCAAGCTTCTTAATGAAGATCTGTATCATTTGGATAAGATTCAAACACAGACAGCAACAGCACGACTTTTCCTGATCGCTGTTCGTATAAAACCTGATGATCAGTTAGAAGTACATTCTTTGATCCATCGTATTGAAAAACTCATTCGTATGCAAAATATCTCTGTAACACGAGCAGATAAGGAAATGATTAAAAGAATGTTGGCTGTCTATTTTGAACAGAATGTTACAACAAGTCAGTTTGAAGATTATGATGGAAAGAGGTGGTATGATGGTGTTCAATAAATTATTTGGTAAATTCAAAAAGGCTGAGGTTGAAGATGAAGAAGAAATCAAAGTACAGGATTATCTTGATATGATTGCACCTTCAACAATACGTTTCTATACAGAATATTTTATTTGTGGCAACAGCTACAGAAGTGTCTGGGCATTACGAGAGTATCCAACCTCTACAGATGAACAGGCACTTTTACGTTATATGGGTGAAAAAGACGGAGTCACCTTGCATATTTATGCCAGACAGGTCACTTCTGCAGAGGAAAAGAAGATCATTGGAAATGCAGCTAATAAAAACAGGCTCAGACAAAGCAATACGCAAGATCTAAAAGAAACAGTAACCGCTCAAAGCAATCTTAATGATGTTATTGAACTGATTGCCAATATGCATCGAAACAGAGAACCACTTGTTCACTGTGCTGTTTATTTTGAGTTGATTGCTGACAGCTATGATGAACTTAAACTTATTCAGACTGAAATGATGACAGAACTTGTGCGAAGCAAGTTGAATGTTGATCGTCTTCTTGGATTGTCAACACTTTTTTGGACACTTTTTATGAGAACGCACGAT
>NZ_QRQB01000033.1:0-19538 GCF_003475785.1 Coprobacillus sp. AF33-1AC
CTGAAGGTGTAACTATTAAAGATGACGTTGCTCGTCAATTAACTGAAGAAGAATAGTATTAAAAAGCCACTTTATCATGTGATAGAGTGGCTTTTATATGATGGTATTCATGATTTGAACAACTTCATCAATATAATCAATATTAATTGATGAATAATTCATGATAAAAATACGATCGCTTGAAGATGAATTAACATAAAACTGTGATAAAGGAACCAGTTTGATTCCCTTTGAATAAGCATGATTGATGATGTCTTGTTCACTTTTATTACTTTTTATTTTCATTAAAAAGTGTACTCCTGCTCCCTCATTATATATTTCTATTTTATGTTTTAAACTACCAGATAAAAACTTTTTAATTATAATATCCTTTTTATTTTGATAATAACTTCTTAAACGATTAATATGTCTTTCAAAATGACCATTTTCAATAAACTGTGATAACGTATACTGCTCAAAATTAGAGACAGTACATGAATAAAATGATAGTTTTTCATAATATTGATTAGCCAAACTTTCTGGTAAGACCATATAAGAAATACGAATTGTTGAAGAAAGTGTCTTAGTAAAAGTATTAATATAAATCACTTTGTCAGAAACATCAATACTTTGTAAAGTGGGGATTGGTTTACCGCCTAGTCTTAATTCACTATCATAGTCATCTTCGATAATATAATGTTGATCTTTTTGGTTTGCCCAACCTAATAATTCATATCTTCTAGATATAGGCATAACAATTCCCGTAGGAAAATGATGTGATGGAGAAATATGAATAACATCTATATTTTGATCATTTAATTCTTGGACTGCTACCCCTTGTTCATCCATATTAACATACTTAAAATCAACTTTCATACTTTTATAAATATTCGCTATTTTAGGATAACCCGGATTTTCTAAACCATATATCACCTTATCTCCTAATAATTGAATAATTAAGCTATATAAATATTCAGTTCCTGCACCAATAATAATTTGTTCTGGTCTGACATTCATATTTCTAAAATCTTTTAAATATTTTGCGATATTTTCTCTTAGTTGTAAAATACCTCCACAAGGAGAATTGATCATCAGTTTATCTTGATTTTCTTTTAATACCTCTTTCATTGTTTTATTCCAGGTATGAAAGGGAAAAATATGACTTTCAGTTTGATTACTAGAAAAATCAGCAAGATAATGATTTTCTCCCCCTGTCAAAATGACTTTTTCACTATTAACTTTTTTACGTTTAATTTGATTATTTAAATCCATAACATAAAATCCCTTTTTAGGTAAAGAATAAATATATCCTTCAGATACTAAAAGACTATAAGCATTTTCAACCGTAATAACACTTATACCCAGATTTTTCGCAAAGGGTCTTTTTGAAGGTAATCGGTCTCCTGGCTTAAGTTTACCTAGTAATATGTCATTTTTTATACATTTATAGAGATATTCATATAATGAATCTGACCCTATATTTGTAAAATTATATGTTAACATTTATCTGTTTTCTCCTTTTTGACCTTATTGATTATTTTACAACTGAATATTTTAATATGGTCACTTTTAAGTATAATGGGTTACATATTAAATGTAAAGAAGAGGGAAAAACAATGACAAATAAAAGATATGATTTAAATAAACAATTAGCGCAAATGTTAAAGGGTGGTGTCATCATGGATGTAACAACACCTGAACAAGCTAGAATTGCAGAAGAAGCCGGGGCTTGTGCTGTTATGGCACTTGAAAGAATTCCTGCTGATATTCGTGCTGCTGGGGGTGTAGCAAGAATGTCCGATCCTAAAATGATCCAAGGAATTCAAGAAGCAGTGAGTATTCCTGTTATGGCTAAATGCCGTATTGGACACTTTGTAGAAGCACAAATTCTTCAAGCTTTAGAAATTGATTATATTGATGAAAGTGAAGTCTTATCACCTGCTGATAATGTTTACCATGTTAATAAAAATGAATTTGATGTACCTTTTGTATGCGGGGCTAAAGATTTAGGAGAAGCTTTACGTCGTATTAACGAAGGAGCGAGTATGATTCGTACTAAAGGAGAACCGGGTACGGGTGATATCGTTCAAGCCGTAAGACATATGCGTATGATGAATAAACAAATTGCTGAAATTTCAGCACTTAGAAAAGATGAATTATATGAAGCCGCTAAAAAACTTCAAGTTCCTTATGAATTAGTAGAATATGTTCATGATCATAAAAAATTACCTGTTGTCAATTTTGCTGCTGGAGGTGTGGCTACACCTGCAGATGCTGCTTTAATGATGCAACTTGGTGCTGAAGGAGTCTTTGTAGGGTCAGGAATCTTTAAATCAGGAAATCCTAAAAAACGTGCTGAAGCCATTGTTAAAGCTGTGACAAACTACCAAGATGCAAAAATGATTGCTGAATTATCTAAAGATTTAGGAGAAGCCATGGTGGGTATCAATGAACAAGAAATTGAAATCTTAATGGCAGAAAGAGGAAAATAATGAAAGTTGCTGTTCTTGCTTTACAGGGAGCTTTTATTGAACATATTCATAAATTAGAAAGTCTTGGAGTTGAATGTCTTGAATTAAGAAAAAAAGAGGATCTTGATCAACAATTTAATGGTCTTGTCTTACCTGGTGGTGAAAGTACGGTTCAAGGTAAACTATTAAAGGAATTAGATATGTTTGATATATTAAAAGAAAAGATTGAACATGGATTGCCTGTATTGGCTACTTGTGCAGGTCTTATTCTTCTAGCAAAAGAGATAGAAAATCAAGCAGAAAACTATTTTAATTCCATTGATATGGTAGTGAAAAGAAATGCTTATGGTCGTCAACTAGGTAGTTTTAGAACAATTGAAGAAATGAAACATATAGGTCAAGTACCCATGACTTTTATTAGAGCTCCTTACATTGATCAAGTAGGCGATGATGTCGAAGTCTTAGCAACAGTTGATCAAAAAATAATAGCTGTAAAAAGTAAAAATCAATTAGCGCTCGCTTTTCATCCCGAATTAGATGATGATTTGCGTATTCATCAATATTTTATAGATATGATAGAAAAAAGGAATGTTCATAAATAATTGAACATTCCTTTTCTATTGAATAGCAAATGTTAATTCTGCTTTACAGACAACCTTACCATCAACTCTTGCTATCGCTTCACCAATACCAATTGGTCCTTTTTGTTTTGTTAAATGACATTCCATTTCTAAGACATCCCCAGGAATGACTTGTCCTTTAAAACGACAGTTTTTTATTCCCCCAAAAAAAGCAATTTTTCCTTTATTTTCCTCTTTAGATAAAATAGCAATACATCCTACTTGAGCTAAAGCTTCTACAATTAAAACACCAGGCATCACATGATGTTCTGGAAAATGACCACAAAAATGCATTTCATTGACACTCACGCATTTAATACCTTTTGCATATTCCCCTGGATGATAATCAGTAATGCGATCTACTAAAGCAAAAGGATAACGATGGGGATTAATTTTTTGTATTTCATTACTATTTAATTCCATGACTATTCTCCTTGATATTTTTTAAAGATGATTGTTGCATTATGTCCTCCAAATCCTAATGAATTAGACATAACATAGTTTAATGCTTGTTTTCTTCCGACATTCGCAACAATATCCAAATCACAGTCTTCATCTTTATGTTGATAATGAATTGTTGGTGGAACAAATTGATGTTGTAAAGCTTTGACGGATATAACCGCTTCAATGCCTCCGGCAGCTCCTAAACAATGCCCGGTATTTCCTTTTGTTGAAGAAACACAGACTTGACTTGCATGTTGTTTTAAAGCCGTTTTAATTGCTGCTGTTTCTAATTTATCATTCATCGGTGTTGATGTTCCATGAGCATTAATATAATCAATTTGATCATAAGCTACATTTCCATCTTCTAAAGCATTGATGATTGCTTTTGCTCCGCCTATACCTTCTGGTGCAGGTGCAGTAATATGATAAGCATCACAACTTACCCCATATCCTACCATTTCACAATAAATATGGGCTCCTCTTTGTTTTGCATGTTCATATTCTTCTAAAATCAGCATGCCTGCTCCTTCTCCCATAACAAAGCCATCTCGATCATGGTCAAAAGGAATAGAAGCACGAAGAGGATCTTGGCTTTTCGATAAAGCCTTCATAGCAGTAAAACCACCTATGCCAAGTGGCGTAATACTGGCTTCACATCCTCCTGCAATCATGATGTCTTGATATCCATCACGAATATTTCTAAAGGCATCTCCAATGGCATTTGTCCCTCCAGCACAGGCAGTAACTGGACATGTACATAATCCTTTTGCCTTAAATGCAATCGCAATATTACCTGCTGCTAAATTAACAATTGTCATAGGAATAAAGTGTGGTGATACTCTATCAAAGCCTCTATTTAATGCACGAGTGTGATTTTCTTCGATAGAACCTAATCCTCCTATTCCACTTGATACAATAACCCCAAAACGGTCATGATTAATTTGATCTAAATCAAGTTTTGCATCATTCACAGCTTCTTTAGCTGCAATCATACCTAATTGAATAAAACGATCCATTTTTCTTACTTCTTTTTTATCTAAGTAATCTGTTACTTCTAAATTTTTAACTTCTCCAGCGACTTTTACTTTCATATCAGTCGTATCAAAAGCCTTTATAAAATCAATGCCACAACGTCCTTCTTCAATTCCTTGCCATAAAGAATCTACATTATTACCAATAGGTGTAACTGCCCCTAATCCAGTTACCACAACTCTTCTTTTTTCCATCTTTTATCTCCTTACATCGCCATGCCACCATCAACATGAATCGTTTGTCCAGTAATATATCTTGCTTCATCACTAGCTAGAAAAAGTGCCGTTTGTGCAATATCTTCTACTTGTCCAAATGTTTTTAAAGGAATTTGATTCATCATTGATGTTTTAATTTCCTCACTTAAAACATCGGTCATTGCTGTTTGAATAAATCCAGGAGCAATCGCATTAACGGTAATCCCTCGACTTCCTACTTCACGTGCTAATGACATAGTCATTCCCATGATCCCAGCTTTACTTGCTGAATAATTAACTTGTCCGGCATTTCCCATTACCCCTACTACTGATGATAAAGAAATAATTCGACCATTACGTTGTTTCATCATCAATTTCGTTGCATGTTTCATGCAATTCCATGTTCCTTTTAAATTCACATCAATAACACTATCAAAATCACTTTCTTTCATTCTCATCATTAAATTATCTCTAGTAATACCAGCATTATTAACAAGAATATCTAAATGTCCATATTCTTCCTTTATTTGATCAAACATCTGTTTAGTTTCATCAAAAGAAGCAACATTAGCATAAATAATAGAACAATCACTACCTATTGCTTTTATTTCATTTTGACATTGTAATATCTTTTCTTTATTTTGTGATAAATCAAGATCATTAATAATAATGGTTGCTCCTTCCCTAGCAAAAGCTAAAGCAATAGCTTTACCAATTCCTTGACTACCACCAGTAATTAAAGCAACTTTATTTTTTAATTTCATAGTCTTCTCCTTTTAATGCAAGACATACTTTTTTCAAAGATTCTTCATCTTCTACTTGATATGTTTTGATTGATTTATCTATTTTTCTTACAAATCCACTTAATACTTTACCTGGTCCAATTTCAATTAATGTATCTACACCCTGACTTAGCATATAACGTATACTATCTTCAAAATAAACAGGTGACATCACTTGTTTTTCTAATAAATAAGGTATTTGTTGATTTCCTTTTTCACTACCAAGACAATTAAAAACAACAGGTACTTTCATAGGATTGAATGTTATTGTTTTAAATTGTTCTTTCAATTTTAAAGATGCCTCTTTTAATAATACTGTATGAAAAGGACCACTCGTATTTAAAGGAATGACTCTTCTAGCCCCCTGCTTTAAAGCAAGTTCACTGGCTTTTTCGACAGCTTGACTTTCCCCAGCGATAACTAATTGTCCAGGACAATTATAATTAGCAATCGAAACAACCCCTTCATTACTTGCTTGTTTACATATCTTTTCTAATGTTGATCTTTCCATCGACATCACCGCTGCCATTTTACTATCAATATCAATGACAGCATCTTTCATGGCCTGACCTCTAAAACGAACAATATCAACAACAGTTTGACGATCAAATACTTCTGCACAATATAATGATGAATATTCACCTAATGATAAACCAGCAACATAGTCTGGATTAATTTCATTTTGCTTTAATAAATCTGTAATGGTTGTAGCAAGTAAAACCATACATGGTTGCGTGTTTTCGGTTTTTGATAATTCTTCTAATGGTCCTTGAAAACTTAATTGTTTTAAATCCGGATATTGATCATAGACTTCTTTAACTAAAGGGGAATATTGATATAAAGATTGCCCCATTGATACAACTTGACTGCCTTGACCGGCATATAAAAAACCTATTTTCATGATTTTTCCTCCGTTAATTCTTCAATAACTGCTTTAACTGTTGTCATTTCATTATTTAAATAACCATAAGCCCCACTAAAGATGAGCCCATCATCAATATTTCCTTTTACTGCCTCAATTAATGCTTTAGAAATACAATAAGGTGCATCTTTAACATGACAAGGTTTTAAACAACGATAACATTTAGAAATATTGATTTTTCCCTCTTTAACTCGATTCGTGAATTGATTCTTGATTGCCCTTCCTGGCATTCCTACAGGTGATGATACTAATTCAATATCTTCTTTCTTCGCTTCAATAAATGCTTTTTTATATTCAATACTGGCATCACATTCTTGAGTTGTAATAAAACGTGTTGCAACTTGAACACCATTTACCCCTATTGATAAATAATGATCAACATCTTGTTTTTTATAAATACCGCCAGCCACAAAGATAGGAATTTTAACATCATGTTCATCTTCATAACCTACAACAACTTGTTTTACATCTCTAAAGATTTCATCTAAGCTTTGACAAGTATGATTCACTAAATCCTCTTTTTTAAATCCTAGATGTCCTCCTGCCTGACATCCTTCAATGACAATAAAATCAGGTAATCTTTGATGTTTATGCCACCAACTTCTTAATATCAGTTTGCATGCTTTACCACTAGAAACAATAGGTGCAATCAATACATCATGATTTTTAACTAACGCCGGTAAATGCATCGGTAACCCCGCTCCGGAAATAATGGCTTCTACACCGGCTTCTATAGCTGCTTCAATTAATTCTTCATAATCTTGTAAAGCAACCATGGCATTAATAGCGACAATTCCTTTACCTTCTCTTATTTCTTTGGCTTTTATTATTTCTTTTTTTAAAGCACGTATATTAGCCTGGCGATGATTGGTTTCAAAATCATCTTCACGATATCCTGGATGAGCTGTTGAAATCACACCCATACCACCACATTTAGCAACATTTCCTGCTAAATTACCAAGAGAAATACCGACTCCCATGCCACCTTGGATAATAGGTACCGTTAATGTTTTATTTTTAATCTTTACTGTTTTCATTTATATCACCAATTGGTCATACGCTTGATGACATTCATTCATTAATTCTTCAAATATTTGTTTAACAGGTTTAATTTCATGAATCATTCCCGCAACTTGTCCTGCCATTAAAGAACCCGTATCTACATCACCTTCTAATACTGCTCTTTTCAATGACCCTAATGTATATTTTTCTAATTCCATTAAATCAGTACCTGCTTTTTCTTTTTTTACATATTCTTTAGCCATTTTATTTTTAATAATTCTTACTGGTGTTCCCGCAATTCTTCCTGTTACCACAGTACTTACATCTTTGGCTTTTAAAATTGCTTCTTTGTAATTGGGGTGAATTGGACATTCTTCACTAGCAAGTAAAATCGTTCCAACTTGAACACCACAACCACCTAAAGCATAAGCCGCTAATAACTGTTTACCACTTGCGATACCACCGGCGACAATAACCGGAATAGACACGCTTTCTACTACTTGAGGAACAAGTGCCATGGTAGTAAGTTCTCCAATATGTCCACCTGCTTCACATCCTTCAACGATAACACCATCTGCTCCAGCTTTTTCAACTCTTTTGGCTAAAGCCACACTTGGCACAACAGGTAAAACAATCATGCCTGCTTCTTTCCATGCTTGAATATATGTTCCTGGATTTCCTGCTCCAGTGGTTACAATAGGTACTTTTTCATCTATCAATAATTGGGCCATTTGTTTAGCTTGAGGATTCATTAACATAATATTGACACCAAAAGGATTTTTCGTTTTTTGTTTACAAATATGAATATGTTCTTTTAAAGTTTCAACATCCATGCCTCCAGCACCTATTAAACCTAATCCTCCAGCATTACTGACAGCAGCAGCAAATTCACCACTGGCAATATTGGCCATTCCCCCTTGAATAATGGGATACTTTATATTTAATAATTCATTTAATTTCATATAATCTCCTTACCACTCGATTAAAGTTGCGCCCCAAGTGAGTCCTCCACCAAAGCCTACTAATATGAGCTTCATTCCTTTTTTGATTAAGCCTTTTTCATTCATTGTAGCTAAAGCTAAAGGAATACTGGCGGCAGAGGTATTACCATATTCATCTAAATTCATGTAAAACTTATCAGAGGGACAACGATATTTTTTATAAACGTGTTTTATAATACGATAATTAGCTTGATGACAAATGACATAATCAATATCATCTAGCGTTAATCCTGCTTGGTTTAATACTTGATCAATACTTTCTGGTATGACTTTAATCGCAAATTTAAAAACTTCCTGTCCTTTCATTTTTAAAAAATAATCTTGAGGATCGTTTTTGGCTGATAAAACTTCTTGGTTACCCGCACTATTTTGATAACTATAAAAAGCATGTTGGCTATTTTTTACAACCATCGCTCCAGCTCCATCTCCAAATAAAATACAAGTATTACGATCTTGATAGTCAATAATAGAGCTTAACTGCTCACTACCAATAATAAGTGCATAACGATCATCCATCGTTTTAAGTAAACTATTAACAATTGTCATCGCATAAACAAAACCACTACAAGCTGCTGATATATCAAAACACATCATATCTTGTTCGTTTAAATTTAAACCTGCTTGAATTAAACAAGCATTACTTGGCATTCTATTGGCTGGTGTCATAGTTGCACAGACAATCAAGCCAATTTTACTTTGATCAATGTTTTTGATTGCCTCTTTTGCAGCTTCAATAGCTAAATCAACACTGTTTTTACAGGAAATATGTCTTTTCTTAATACCTGTTCTTGAAACAATCCATTCATCACTGGTATCTACCATCTTTTCTAATTGTTGATTATCAAGAATATGATTAATTTTAGCGTAACCAGTTGATAATACTTCTAATCCTTTCATTTGATCTCCTTTATAAAACGGATACTTGACCTATTGTGCGATATTTTTGATATCTTTTATTTAATAGATTCGTTTTTGATAATTTATTTAATTCTAATATTGTCTTGATGAAATAATCTTTTAATTGTTCATATACTTTTTGAGATGTCACAGTAGCACCGGTTTTAGGTTCTTTAATAATATGATCTATAATTTTCATTTCATATAGATCTTTTGCCGTCAGTTTCATTAAACTCGCTGCTTCTTTTACTCTTGTTCCTTCTTTATCTTTCCATAATATTGAAGCAAATCCTTCTGGCGATAAAATCGAATACACGCTATTTTCTAACATCAAAATACGATCAGCAACACTTAAAGCAAGTGCCCCACCAGAACCACCTTCACCTACAACAACAGCAATAACCGGTACTGAGAGTGTTGCCATTTCTCTTAAATTTCTAGCAATAGCTTCACCAATACCATGTTGTTCAGCCTCTAACCCTGGATAGGCTCCTGGTGTATCAATAAAAGTAATAATAGGGCGATGAAACTTTTCTGCCTGCTTCATTAAACGCAACGCTTTACGATACCCCTCTGGTGAACTCATACCAAAATTGCAATGTAAATTTTCGTCTAGCGTTCTTCCTTTTGCATGACCTATCACTGTCACCGGTTGGTTATCTAATAAAGCAATACCTCCCATAATTGAGCCATCATCTAAATATAAACGATCCCCATGTAATTCAATAAAGTCATCAAATATATTTTGAATATAATCTTGAATATGTGGGCGATTACTTTTCCTTGCCATATATACCCGATCATAAGCTGAAATATTGTTGTAAGCTTCATCTTTTAATTTAGCTATTTGGATTTTTAATGCCTTTTGTTCTTCTTTGTTTTCACTGTTTGATAATTGTTGTTGAAGTTGGGTTATTTGCTTTTCTAAATCGATAAGTGCCATTATTTTGCCCCCTTTGAATGCATTTTTAATATTCTTATAATGGTTGAACGCATATCCTGTCTTTTAACAATTAAATCAATAAAACCTTGTTTTTCCATAAATTCAGTTCTTTGAAATCCTTCAGGTAGTTTTTGTTTAATTGTACTTTCAATAACACGCGCTCCAGCAAACCCAATCAACGCATGAGGTTCCCCAATAATAATGTCACCTAACATCGCAAACGAAGCCGTAACCCCTCCTGTTGTGGGATGGGTAATATAAGATATATAAAGTAATCCTGCTTCATGATGACGAGCTAAGGCTGATGAAGTTTTAGCCATTTGCATCAATGAATAAATTCCTTCTTGCATTCTAGCTCCCCCAGAAGCACAAAAGATAATAAGGGGATATTTCCTTTTTGTTGCATGCTCAATCGCTCTCGTTATTTTTTCACCTACAGCCGATGACATGCTTCCCATTAAAAATCGTGAATCCATAACACAAGTGATCACTTTAGTACCATTAATTTTACCGCTCGCTACAACAACCGCTTCATCTAACTTTGTTTTATCTTGTAACATTTTTATTTTTTCATCATAACCCGGAAAGTCTAAGGGATTTAAATGTTCAATCTGTTGATAAAGTTCTTTATATCTTCCTTGATCATAAAGTAATGCTAATCTTTGATGTGCAGGTAATTGATGATGATGTCCACAACGAGGACATACATATAAATTATTCACCAACACTTTTTGTAAGATTGTTTCATTACATGATGCACACTTACAATAAAGACCATCTGGAATTTCATTTCTTGTTTGATGATTGATTTTGTTTCTTAGTCTTTTAAAAAAGACTAATTTTTCTTTTCTTTCTTGAAATAATTTTTCCATCATTGTTCATTCACCAACTCATCTAAATGTTTTTCTATAAATCCTGTATCAAAATGTCCTTTGACATATTCACTATGATGTAAAATGAGATATTGTAATTCTTGATTCGTATCAATACCATCTATCACCAGTTCACCTAAAACTCTTCTCATTTTTCTAATTGCTTCTAAGCGATTAGCACCATGAACAATTACTTTTGCAATCATTGAATCATAATGGGATGAAACTTGATATCCCTGATATAAGGTTGTATCAACACGGACTCCAAAACCTCCTGGTATATGCAAACTATTAATTTTACCAGGTGAAGGTCTAAAGTTTTCTTTAGGGTTTTCGGCATTAATACGACATTCAATCGCATGTCCTTGTAAGTGGATATCACTTTGTTGGTAATTCAGTTTTAAATTAGCAGCAATTCTTATTTGTTCACGAATCAAATCGACTCCTGTAATCATTTCTGTAATAGGATGTTCGACTTGAATACGGGTATTCATTTCAATAAAGTAATAATTGCCTTCTTGGTCTAGTACGAATTCAATTGTTCCTGCATTACGATAGTGAACTCCTTTAGCTGCTTTAATTGCATCTTGTCCCATCTTTTCTCTTAATTCTTGACTTAAAGCACGACTTGGAGCTTCTTCAATCATCTTTTGATTACGTCTTTGAATAGAACAGTCACGTTCTCCTAAATGAATAACATGACCATAGTTATCCGCTAAAATTTGAAATTCGATATGTTTAGGATTTAAAATTAATTTTTCTAAATACATATCATCATCACCAAAACAGGCTTTTGCTTCAGCTTTAGCTGTTTGATAAGCTAAATCAAAGTCTTCTTCTTGATAACATGGACGCATTCCTCGTCCTCCACCACCTGCAGAAGCCTTAATTAATACAGGATAACCGATTTGTTTAGCAATCTGTTTGCCTTCTTTTTCATCTTTAATACTCCCTGGACTTCCTGGTACAACAGGTACACCCGCTTTAATCATCATCTCTCTTGCTACACTTTTATTACCCATTTGATCAATGACATCACCACTGGGTCCAATAAAAGTCATGCCACATTCTTCTACCAGTCTGGCAAAAGTAGAATTTTCTGATAACAAGCCAAATCCCGGGTGAATCGCATCACACCCCAAAGTCATGGCGGCTGATAAGATATTTTCCATATTTAAATAGCTGTCACTGGTTTTTGCTGGTCCAATGCATACCGCCTCATCAGCTAATTGAACATGCAAAGAAGTCGCATCAGCAGTAGAATAAACTGCTACGGTTTCAATCGACATCTCTTTACAACAGCGAATAATTCTAACAGCAATTTCGCCTCTATTAGCGATTAAAATCTTTTTAAACATAATTATTCAATCATCATGAGAACTTGATCGAATTCTACAAGATCTTCATGTTTAACTAAAATTGATGTAACCGTTCCATCAATAGGTGCTTTAATTTCATTCATCACTTTCATGGCTTCTACAATGCATAAAACTTGTCCTTTTTTCACTTGATCACCAACATGAACAAAGGGATCACTATCAGGTGAACTTGCGGGATAAAAAACACCTACAATAGGTGATTTAACCGGTGTCCCTGTTAATGTTTCTTGTTTATTTGTAGTAGCTGATTGAATCACTTCTTGTGGTTCAACTTGTTGAACTACTGTTTTACCATTTTTTTCTAATTCTAATTTTAAATCATCTATTTCTACTTTCATTTTTGTGACCTTAGAGTCATCAAATTCAGTTATTAATTGTTTTATTAATTCAAGTTTCATTTTATTCTCCTTTGTTTGAAGTTCAAACTATGTCGATAAAAAAAGAGATGCTTTGAATTCCAAAGCATTGCTATAATAAGATTACCCAGTTTCCTGGGTAATCCTTTTATTTATGAGCTTCAATATAATCTACGATGTCTTTAACAGTTTTGATACTTGTTGCTGCATCATCTGGAATTTCAAGATCAAATTCTTCTTCTACTGCCATAATTAATTCTACAGCATCTAATGAATCTGCTTCTAAATCTTCTTTTAAATTTGCATCTAAAGTTACTTGATCTTCATCACAATTTAAAGAATCTACGATGATTTCTTTTACTTTTTCAAATACCATCTTTATTTTCCTCCTCGTTGTTATGAGGCTATTATAACAAAAAGTTTTAATTTGTAAATACTTTGAAGTTCAAATCTCTCGACATAATTCTATCGTTTTCATAAAACACTTGATAAATCAAGGCTTTCAGACGATAAAAAAGATAACATTTATTTTACTTTATACATAGATTTATGCTATAGTTGTGTCAATGAGGTGAAGATATATGAATTTTAGATTGTCTGTAAAAGAAGATATCAATGAGGTAATGAAAATCATTAATCAAGCTAAAGAATATTTCAAATCACAAGGAATTGATCAATGGCAAGATGGCTATCCTAATGAACAAACAATTGAAAATGATATCAAAAAAGGTGAAGCTTATGTTTTAGAAGAAGATGGTCATATTATTGGTACTTGTATGGTGACGATTAAAGGTGAACCTAGCTATAATGTTATTGATGGTAAATGGTTATTAAATAGTCCTTATATATGTGTTCATCGTATCGCTTTAGATAATCAATATAAAGGAAAAGGACTTGCTAGTATTATTTTAGATCATGCAGTTGCTTTATATCCTCAATATCATAGTGTAAGAATGGATACCCATTATGATAATCTTTCTATGCAGCATTTTTTAACTAAATATGGCTTTGTCTATTGCGGTGATATTCATTTGTCTACATCCGGAGATTTAAGAAGAGCTTATGAAAAAAGATTACTTAAGTAATCTTTTTTTTATTTGGACATAGACTGTATAGGGTGAGCATAATGATCGAACATAATCAAAAAGGTATGATGTTACTAGATAATGCTTGTGGCATGATTAGTATGATGTCCTCTTTATCTTTAAATATGTACAATCATATTATTTTAATGAATCAAAATCAAAAACTAAGTTCTTTATTTTATGAAATGATGTTAAGTAATATGAAATATCTTCATCTTTTTTTACAGTTATCCTATCATTTAGGAATGGAACCTCGTTTATGGACATGTTATTGTCAACATAATGAATACTGGTCCCCTAGTTATAATAACTATCATCAATCCTTTGATTCTTTAATGGATAATGTTATTGAAAGTAAAAAAGTCTTAATTGATAAGTTTAACTTACAGTTAAAATCCATTCATGATCCCGATATAATAAAACTTTTAAAATCAGTAATAAAAGAAGAAAATAAGTATCTTACTTTATTATCTTCTTTTATAAATACAGCTAGTTAACTAACAAGTTGTCCTTCTTTTAATAAATTAAGTAGTAATGTATTTTGGTAATTTGTTCCCTGATATGAAGTGATACCATTAAGCATAGCTAAACGTCTTCGATTTTCAAAGCTGGAATCTACGCCTATCTCATTTAAAGCATCAACTAGACTATTTCCCTGATAATCACTATTGCTTAATAATGTGACTTTTCCTTCTATAACCTGATCATTGACCCAACCATCATCTTGTCCAATTAAATATGGATTTCTGGCATTAGGTACAATGCGTGTAATAATACCTGTTTGACGATATGGTCTAAGTGGATTCGTTGATTCACTGGTTAAAAAGACATATTGAAAACGGACGTGATCGCCAACTTGATACTGATTCGTTTCTGTTTGGTTATTAAAATTATTTAATCCTGCATTTCTAATAATTTCTGGAAAATCTTTATAACAGTAATTTAAATCTACCATTGAAGTAATACCTGGTATACTTCCTGTAGAAGAATACTGCCACATATCATATTCACCATCAAAGTTAAGCTGATTACCATAATAAGCTATCCATCTTGTATAACGATTAAATATTGGACTTGTCAATTTTGTACGCCACCAATATAAGGATGCATACATACCTACATAATAATTATTCTTTTCTAATTCATCAGCAAATGTTTTAGCAATATTAGCGATAACTTCATTACTTTGTTTCCCGGTTGTATTATTATCTTCTAAATCATAATAAATGGGATAAGCCATTTTATAGTCTTTAATAAGTCTTAATACATGTCTCGCCTCTCCTAGTGCTTCTTGTTCATTAGTAGCATAAGAATAAAGATAAACCCCAAAAGGAATATTTAATCTTGTACATTCATCAGCATTTCTTTTAAAATAAGGATCATCTTGTGATGGTTTATCTTGACCAAAACCACAACGAATAATCGCAAAATCTACATTTTCCTTTACTCGTTGCCAATTAATCGTTCCTTGAAATTTAGATACATCAATACCATGAGTTATCATGATTTCCCTCCTCATTTTAATATATGTCTTTTTTTACAATATGTTATTTTTTATCATTTTTATATTCTTCTTGCTAAATCTAGTAGAATTTAGGATAATAACCTTTGAGGTGATAAAGTGAAAAAAGGTATTTGTGTTTTACTTACTGGAATGATGATGTTTTCTCTTTGTCCAATTAATCAAGTTAAAGCGGTTAATTTTGAAGGACAGGAAGATCAATATATGAAAATATGTTCTAGTAGTAACTTAAATTCTAGTAATTATAATACTTGTAAAGAATTTAATACTTATTTAAAGAAAAAGAATAAAGAATTGAAACAAACAGTTAATAATGTAAGTAGCGAGTTAAGTACTACTGAAAATAATCTTAGTGTTGTATCTAGTAAACTTACTAGTTTAAATAATCAAATAGATGAAAAAGAAAAAGAAATTTCTTATCTTCAACAATCTATTTCTCAATTAGAATCAAGTATTCAAAAGAAAGAAAATGATTTAAAAGATCGCATGTATGCTATGCAATCTTATAACAATAGTAATAGTTATATTGAATTTATCTTTGGCTCACAGAGTTTTTCAGATTTCTTTTCAAGAATTGATAGTGTTAATGAATTAACTCAATATGATCGAGAATTGGTTAGTCAATTAGCTGATGAAAAAAAACAAGTAGAAAGTCAAAAATCAACTATTGAAGTAGCAAAAGCGAATATTGAAAGTCAAAGACAACAACAAGCAACTTTAAAAAATCAATACGCTCTTTTATTTCAAAAACAACAAGAACAATTATCTGCTGCTAAACAAGCATCGAGTGCTAATGAAAAAGCAAGTTCTACTTTAGATAGTGCTTTAACAACTTTCTATCAAAACTCATTAAAAGATGATACCAGTGCTGGTATCACTCCTGGTAGTGGTGATAGTGAAACTGGTATTGCTATTGCAAAAAAAGCCTTATCAATGCAAGGAAAACGTTATTGGTGGGGAGCTACTGGTCCCGATTATTTTGATTGTTCAGGGTTGGTTTATTGGTCAATGAATGCTGCCGGAGTAAAAATTGGGCGTACAACTGCTGCTGGATATGCTGCTATGGGTAAAGCTGTATCATATAATCAATTACAAGTTGGTGATGTGATTACTTTTAATTATGGTAGTGGTGTTGCTCATATTGGTATTTATATTGGTGGGGGTAATATGGTTCATGCTTCTGGTAAGGGGTCTGAAACTCATGGTCAAGATCCTAACCAATGTGTTAAAACAACATCAATTAAGCCAGGTACTTATTTTTATAGTGTAATTTATAATTGTAGAAGATTATATTAGAAGAGAAATTCATTCTCTTCTTTTATTTACATTTTTTTCAAATTAGAGGATAATAGATGGTGGAGGTGATAGCGTGAAAAAAACTTTTGCATGTCTGTTAACTTTTATGATGGTTGTTTCTATGGTTAAAAGTAAACCAGTAGAAGCTGTTAATTTTAATGGACAAGAAAGTAAATACATGAAAATATGTTCAAGTCATAATCTATCAACAAGTAATTATAATACTTGTAAGGAATTTAACGCTTATTTAAAAAAGAAAAATAAAGATTTACAAAGTTCAATTGATGATTCAAAATCTAAAATATCACAAACACAAGGATCTTTAGATACTGTGGTTGCTGAGATTGCTGATTTAAATAATCAAATTGAACAAAAACAAAATGAGATTAATTATTTACAAAGTTCAATTAAAACTTTAGAAGATAATATTAATAAAAAAGAAAAAGAAATAAAAGATCGTATGTATGCTATGCAATCTTATAGTAATAGTAATACATATGTTGAATTTATTTTTGGTGCATCAAGTTTTTCAGATTTCTTTTCAAGAATTGATAGTGTTAACGAATTAACTCAATATGATGAAGACTTGATTAGTAAAATTGCTGATGAAAAGAAACAAGTAGAAGCACAAAAAGCAACTGTTGAAACAGCAAAAGAAAATATTGTAGCAAAACAAAATGAACAAAAGACTTTACAAACACAATATGAAAATATCATTCAAAAACAAAAGAATGATCTTGCAAGTGCTCAAGCAGAACAAAGTAAAGTATCTGATACGCAAAGTTCTTTAGATTCATTTTTATCTTCAGTTGTGGTAACTCAACCTACTAATACAGGAAATGGTTCTAATAAAGGTAATGGTTCGTCATCGTCGATAACTCCTGCTAACGTTCCAACAACTAATAAATACGGTAGTATTGTTGTCGCTGCAGCAAGATCAAAACTTGGTTGTCCTTATGTTTGGGGTGCTGCTGGACCTAATACATTTGATTGTTCTGGTTTAGTCATGTGGTGTTATGCCCAAGCTGGTGTTTCTCTTGAACATTATTCTGGTTCCCAAGGTAAGGCTGGTGCCGTTATTCCGTTAAGTCAAGCCCAACCTGGTGATATTTTATGGAAATCAGGTCATGTTGGTATTTATATTGGTGGTGGACAATATATTCATGCTCCACAAACCGGAGATGTTGTTAAAGTTGCATCTAATTTAAATCAATTTAGTTGCGCCGTTCGTCCATATTAATACATATGAAGAATACTTCGGTATTCTTTTTTATTATAAATAAAGTTTAGTCTATTTACAAAAAATAAAATTTAGTAGATAATATAGGTTGAGGAGGTGGCACTATGAAATATAAAAAACTCACTTCACTTTCCTTAGCCTTAATTTTAGGAGGAACATTGCTTTATCATCCTCAACATGTAGAAGCAATTGATTTTTCTAAAGATGAAAGTAAGTATATGAATATCTGTTCTAGTAGTAACTTATCTAGTAGCAATAAATCTACTTGTCAACAGTTTAATAAATACTTAAAAAAGAAAAATCAGGAATTAAATAAACAATTAGCCACTCAAAAGGAAACTGCCAGTAAAACAAAAGATACCGTAGATAGTATTAGTAAAAAAATCATAAATATTAATTCTAGTATTAGTCAAAAGGAAACAGAAATTGCCTATGTAGAAGGTACTATTTCTAATTTAGAACAAGAAATCGCTAAAAATGATCAAATTATTAAAGATCGTATGTACTCTATGCAAACCTATATGAATGAAGATTCTTATTTAGAATACATTTTTGGTGCTGATAACTTCGCCGATTTATTCTCACGGATTGATAGTTTTAATGAACTCACACTTAACGATCAAGAATTAATTGCTGAGATGGCAAATCAGAAAAAAGAAATTTCTAAGCAAAAAGCAACTTTACAATCTGCGAAGACTGCTCTACTTGCTCAAAAAGAAGAACAGGCTAACTTACAAACACGTTATACTGCTTTACTTCAAGAACAAAATAAAAATGTAGCTGCTACTCAAGAAAGTGCCAACTATAGTTCTCAACAGGTAAAACAGATGGATGAAGCTTTAAATGCTTTCTATGAAAACTCTAAAAAGGATAACATTGGCTATGTAGCACCCTTACCTACACCACCATCTACCCCAAATAATAACAATAATTCGAATAATAACCAAAACAATAATAATAACAACACGAATAATAATCAAAATAACAATCAAAACAATAATCAAGGCAATAGTCAACCTTCTACTCCATCATCACCTAGCCAATCTGATGCAAGTACTGGAGTAAGAATCGCTAATGCCGCTTTATCAAAACAAGGTTGTCGTTATTGGTGGGGTGCTTCCGGACCTAATTACTTTGATTGTTCTGGTCTTGTGTATTGGGCTCATAATCAAGCAGGCATTAAAATTGGTAGAACAACTGCTGCTGGCTATTCAGCATATGGAAAAGCTGTTTTATATAACAATTTACAGGTTGGTGATGTCATTACATTTACTTATGATGGACATTTTGTTGCCCATATTGGTATTTATATTGGTAATGGTAGGATGGTTGAAGCTTCAGGACAAGGTTCTGGTACAGTAGGTCAATACCCTGAACAACGTGTAAAAGTAACCAGTGTTGCTCCCGGAAGTTATTTCTATAGACATATTTATAATTGTCGTCGTTTATATTAAAAGGGTAATTTAAAATAACTTGTGGTTGAGATTGTTTCGGCCAATAA
>NZ_QRQB01000034.1:0-19371 GCF_003475785.1 Coprobacillus sp. AF33-1AC
AAGAAAATTATGTTTTTTCTATTGATTTTTCATAGTAGGTCTCCTTATAATTTTTTCTTTAGCATTATGACTTCTTGATTACGCCACACTTCTTTAAATCCGTGTTTGATAAACAATTGAGTATATGGGCTGTTTAAAGCAATATCGTCACATAAATAAGTTAAACCATTCTTCTTTGCTTTTTTACATAACATTTTAAGTGCCTGTTTCCCATATCCTAATCTTCGGTACTTAGCCTCAATAATTATATTCAAGACATACTCTTGATATTGATCCTCATAATAATAAGATACTTCACCAACATAGTTTTGTGATTGCGTATCTTTAATATAAGCGTAATAATATTGAGGATGATTCATCCATAACTGATACCAAGTATTCCACAAAGATAAATCAAAAGAAATAATCCCATCTTGATTAAATGCCATCGTTGCTGGATCAGCTAATAAATGTTGCCGATAGGCCAATTCATCTAATCTCGGTTTAACTAATATAAGCATATAATCTCCTTCTATTTTTAACTTACATTAATTGTAATGCAGTCTTATTTTATAATATTTTTATACAAAAGAAAACAAAAAAACTCTTGAATTATCTTCAAGAGTTATTTACAAAATGGGGCGGACGATGGGAATCGAACCCACGAATGCCGGAGCCACAATCCGGTGCGTTAACCACTTCGCCACGTCCGCCAGTTCCAACTGCATGTATTACTATACATGAAAAAATATAACTTGTAAAGAGAAAATTAAAAAAATAGTTTAATTATTTCATTTGTATCAAAACAACGTATTGAATATAACATTTTATCTATAAATTACTCTTTGATCATTTCCCACCAAAAACATAAAGAAAACATTTACAAACCATTTTTTTGAATGATATAATATTGATTGCAAAAGCATATATGATTTTCAAAATATAACAGATATGAGAAAGTTGTATTACTTTATGTAAATAATCTCATATTTGTGATTTCTACATAGAGTATTTCCTTTTGTAATTTAATAAGGAGGTACCAGTCATGGCTACAGGAAAAGTAAAATGGTTTAATTCAGAAAAAGGATTTGGATTTATTTCAAATGATGAAGACAACAAAGATATCTTTGTTCATTTCTCAGCAATCGTTGCTGATGGATTCAAAACATTAGAAGAAGGTCAAGTTGTTGAATTCGATATTACTGATACAGATCGTGGACCACAAGCACAAAACGTTGTTGTAAAATAATGTTTAAAACACCCCTTAGGGTGTTTTTCTTTTGTATAAAACATAAAAATAGGAATGATCATCAATCATTCCTATTTTATTTTATCGATAAACGATAACTGGCGTATTATCATCAAGTGATGCGTATAAAGAAGCAGCTACACTTTCTGATAAGTTAATACATCCGTGTGATCCATTTGTTTTATAAATTTCTCCACCATAAGCACTACGATGCAAATCATGGAATCCAATTCCACCATTAAATGCCATCCAGTATTTAACAGGTGCTTCATAAGGCCAAGTACCATCAGGATTTTTTTCACCTCTTAATACACGGTTTCTTTGTTTAAAATAGATATAATATGCTCCATTAGGTGTTGTACGTTTAGGATCAGATTCTAAACCACTTACAAAATCAGATTGTAAAATACAACTTCCATTTTTATAAAACCACATATGTTGTTTTGTAATATTAACTTCTACATAAGTATTACCTAATCCACCATTTTCATCTGATGAAGATTTTCCTGTTGTTCTTGGGGTTCTATTTACATCACTTTTATTTTGTTTAATGAGTTCCATGACTTCTGCAGTTTCTGTTGCTGGCATAACACGAATTCCATAAGTTCCTCCGGTAACAGTATGCATCGCACCATCACTACCTTTGAATGTAGTAGATTGATTAACTGTATTGTAAGAAACAGCCATTTTTTTAACAAACGCTAATACATTTTCTTTAAAAACACTGTCATCTCTTACATATGTGCCATCATCTTTCTTTGTTAACCAGTCTAACATAACAGAACCATCTAATGTAAATTCTTTTCCAGATGATGTTTTATATGAAATAACTGATTTACAATATTCATTAGCTGCTGATAACTTATTTTTTAAATCTTGATTATCTTCTTTAACTGCTGGTTGGACATAACAATTTTCTTTTCTAACATTGATTGTTGTTTTACCATTAGCTAATGCTGTCTTTACGCTATTTAATAATTGATCAAATTGAATAGTAGATCCTTCTGTTTCTTTAGCGATACTAAATTTACCATCTTTGTATTGAACATAAGCATCTGTTGGTGCAACTTGATTTTCTGCTTTCATATGTTCTAATGATTGTAACCCTGATGTTAATGCTTGTTCATCAACTGTAATCACATCTTTAACTGCATAATCCTTTGAATTCATTAAAGCCCCAACCCAACCAAAAGAACTTTGTTTATCAAGGACTTTATTGATTGTATTATTTTCATTATAGCCAAGCCCTAATTGACTACTATTAATTGATTCATTTTTCCCATCATTGAATTTTAATACAATTTGATGATCTTTCACTCCTTGAGATACCTTTTCTTTAGCTTTAGTAAGATTTAAACCACCTACGTCAATTCCATTGATAGAAGTACCTGGTAAATATTTACCACTATAGTAAACACTTCCTCCAAAGTACCCAATCAGTAAAACTAAAATAACAATTCCGCCAGTTAAACACCACTTTTTATGAGTATTAAACCACGCTTTAAAATTGTTTTCTTTTTGTACTTTATTTTTAGCTTTTGTACTCATTGTTTTATCCCCCAAAATATCTGTAATAAAATCATTAAGATGATATAAATTTTAACCACATTTGTCAATAAATACAATACAAAAAGTATGGTATTTTTAAAGAAAAATGATAATTTAAATCATTTGCTTTCATTTTTTAATATATTCATATATTTCTTTAATTTATTAACATCACCATCAAAGCAATATCCTTTCATTCCTGCTGCTTTTGCTCCTTGAACATTTTCTTCTATATCATCTACAAATAAACACTCATGACCCTCTAAATGATAATAATTAAGAAAATCTAAAAAGATTGCTTTGTCTGGTTTTACCATATGATGTTTAGCTGAAAGATAGTAGTCTTTAAAATATTTGAAAATAGATTTACTTTGATAATAATTATCAAATTGCACGGAACAGTTAGACAACAAATAAAAATCATAATCATTTTTATATTCAATTATGAATTGTTCCATTTCATCAATCACATCAAAAAAATCATACCAGTGATTAAAAGTATATTCTATCAATGATCCATATTGTGGATATTGTTTTGTTAGTTGTTGAATAGCTTGATTTATAGAAATATCTCCTTTATCTAATTGTTTCCATTGAAATGAACCAAACAATGATTGAACTAAAAAATCCTGTTCATCTTTATCATCCGTTAACTGACTTGCAATATATCTTGGATCCCAACGACAACACACATTTCCCATATCTAACACTATATATTTCATGATCATTCCCTCCCTACTATCTAGATTATAATCTATTTTTTAATGCAAAGATATCTCAAATCGTCTATAATTATTATATAGAAAGGGGATGCTTTATTATGCAAGCTTTATTTTTAGTTTTACATAAAGTTGAATGCTTAGACGAATTACTCGTTGCTTTACAAAAAGCAGGTATTAAAGGGGGTACAATTATTGATAGTAAAGGGATGTTAAATACCCTTCAAAAAAATGAAAACTTCATTTTAGATTCGCTTAGAATTTTCTTAGAAGATCCTAGAGAAGAAAGTAAAGTACTCTTTTTCGTTTTAAATAAAGAACAAGTTGCTTTAGCTAGAAAAACAATTGATCAATCACTTGGTGGTATCGACAAACCGAATACAGGAATTATGTTTGGTTTTGATTTAAACTTTGTTGATGGTCTTAATAACGAATAAAGAGAGAAAATACATAACGTATTTTCTCTCTTTTTTACCATTGTAACATCGTCATATAATTATCAATATCATTAAGTGCTTTTTTATAAGCATCCAATCGTACCATTTTTTCCTTTTTGCCATCAATAGAAGTAATATAAACACTATCATAATCACTTTCTACAACAAGTGCTTGTTTTTGATAAGTTAAATAACCATTACTAATTCGATATTTAACCTTACCATTTACACGATACTTAACAATATCTCCTTTTAATATAAGAACATAAGCTTCATGACTAGGTTTTTCACTACTATGATTTAATAACGGTGCTTCTTGATCTGGTGGTAATAATTGCATAATTTTATGAAATATCTGTTTGCTGGATATTTTATATCCTTGTATCTTATCGTTTTTATCAACTGTTAAAGTCACATCTTGATAATGTTCATTAGACTCTTGACTACTTACAAAATCTAGTAATTTAACTTTTAATGTTGCGTCTTCTACAACTACTGAATCTACAACTTCTTTAGAAACTACTTTTGTTTGTTTTGGTGTTTCCTTAGTAGAAAACTTAAAAACAATAGCTATAACAACAACTAATGCAATAACACAAAGGCAATACATAGCATTTTTAGTAAGTTGCATTTTTTTCATTTGCTTACCACCCCTTCTTTATATTATTCTATCAAAAATACTCCAAAGAAAAAAGACGCATCATTATAAAACTGCGTCTAATCTCTTTTGAATATCACCTTTTCCAGTAAAACCTGTAATTTGATCTACTGCTTGACCATCTTTAAAGATAATAAGATTAGGAATGGCTTGAATTCCATACTTTCTTGCAAGATTTTCTGATTCGTCCACATCTACCTTTACAAATTTCACTTGTTCCATTTCTCCAGCTAATTCTTCCAAAACTGGACTTAACATTTTACATGGTCCACACCAATTAGCAAAGAAATCAACTAAGACAACACCATTTGCAATTGTTGTAGCAAATTGACTTTCATTAATTATTTCCATACTTTCACCTCAACTATTATTATGCCTATACTTTTTTATTTTACAAGTTAAATGCTTTTTTATTTTAATATTTGAATTTTATAGTTAACACTGTTATGATATTCAGTAGATTAATGTGTAATGTATCTAGGAGGTTTTTATATGAAAAAAGTAGCAATTGTTACAGATAGCAATTCAGGAATTACTCAAGCAGAAGGAAAACAATTAGGTGTCTTTGTTTTACCCATGCCTTTTACTATTGATGGTGAGACATACTATGAAGATATTAATCTTACCCAAGAACAATTTTATGATAAATTGATGAACAATGCTGAAGTCTTTACTTCTCAACCAGTAGTCGGTGATGTAAGTAAACTTTGGAACAAAATATTAAAAGACTATGATGAAATTGTGCATATCCCCATGTCAAGTGGCTTAAGTGGTTCATGTCAAACAGCACTTATGTTAGCCAGCGAATATGATGGTAAAGTAGAAGTTGTTAACAGTCAAAGAATTTCAGTTACACAAAAATATGATGTTTTAGATGCCAAACGACTAGCCGATGAAGGTAAAAGCGCAAAAGAAATCAAAACAATCTTAGAAAACAATAAATTACAAGCCTCTATCTATATTACAGTCAATACACTAGAATATTTAAAAAAAGGTGGTCGTATTACACCAGCAGCTGCCCTACTTGGGGGAATGTTAAAAATTAAACCTGTATTACAAATTCAGGGAGAAAAACTTGATGCTTTTTCAAAAACAAGAACAATGATTAAAGGTAAAAAGATTATGAGTGACGCTATCGATAAAGATATTAAAGAACGTTTTGGTGATGATTATCATCATGTTCACATATGTGTAGCTTATACATATGATCGTGAAGCAGCTCTTGAATTTAAAGAAGAACTTCAACAAACATATCCTGATGCGCATATTATTTGTGATCCTTTGTCATTAAGTGTTTCTTGTCATATAGGACCACATGCTTTAGCTGTTGCTATATGTAAAGTGATTTAAAAGATTCTTAGGAATCTTTTTTATTTTAAAAAAAGTTAAAAAGATTTGACTAATATAAAATAATTTGACTATAATGTAACAGTTACTTGATGTTTAATCAATTCATAAGAATCATTGTATGTTATAATAATGAAAAAGAAATAATAAGGAGGTTAACTATGCAAGAAAAGCCAAATCATAATAAAAAAAATGGCAACTATCATAAAAAACAAAATAATCATAAAAATCCAAAAAAATTACATCATAAATCATCTAAATCACCAGATACTAAAATATTTGCTTTAGGTGGATTAAACGAAATCGGAAAAAATATGTATTGTGTAGAACATGAAAATGAATTGTTCATTATTGATGCAGGAGTTAAATTTGCAGAAGATGGATTACCTGGTATTGACTATGTTATCCCAGACTACACATACTTAAAACGTAATGAAAAGAAAATTAAAGGGTTATTAATTACTCATGGTCATGAAGATCATATTGGGGGTATTCCTTTCTTACTACAGGTTGTCAGTATCCCTTTTATTTATGCTACACCTCTAGCGTGTGCTATGATCAGAAGAAAACTTGAAGAAAAACGTTTAACGCAAGCAACTCATCTTATTCAAATAGATGGTGATTATCAAATTAAATCACGTTATTTTAACATTGGTTTCTTTAAAACAAACCATTCTATTCCTGAAAGTGTGGGAATTATCTTAAATACACCTAATGGTCGTATTGTTTCTACTGGAGATTTTAAATTTGATTTATCTCCTGTAGGAGATCCTGCTGATTATCAAAAGATTTCTTTTTTAGGAGAAACAGGTGTGACTTTACTTTTAAGTGATTCTACTAATGCTGAAGTTCCTACATTTAGTAAGAGTGAAAAAAAAGTGGCTAATGCCGTTCAAGAACAATTTAGAAAAACTGAAGGTCGTTTAATTGTTGCAACATTTGCTTCCAATGTACATCGTGTACAACAAATTGTAGAAGCTGCCGTTAAGTTTAATCGTAAGATTCTTGTATATGGACGTTCAATGGAAAATAATATCCAAGTATCTCGTCAACTTGGTTATATTAAAGCTCCTGATCGTTTCTTTATCAAAAATGATCAAGCTAAAAAATTACCAGATAACGAGATTTTAATTTTATGCACTGGAAGCCAAGGTGAAGCTTTAGCAGCATTAAGCCGTATCGCTAATGGTACCCATAAATATGTAAAAATCAAACCGGGTGATACTGTTCTCTTCTCTTCAAGTCCTATTCCGGGTAATGATTACAGTATTAATGTTGTTGTCAATCGTTTGTTTAGAGCCGGTGCTAGAGTTTTAGTCAACACTGCTTTTAATAACTTACATACATCAGGACATGCTAGTCAAGAAGAACAAAAATTAATGATGTTACTTACAAAACCTAAGTATTTCTTCCCAGTCCATGGAGAATATCGTATGTTAAAAATACATGCTCAATTATCACAAGAAGTCGGTGTACCACCTGAAAACTCATTTGTTTTAAGCAACGGTGATACAATTCTTCTCAATCATGGTGAAGCAAGACTTGGTCCAAGAATTCATGTTGATGATATCTATGTAGATGGTAATGATATAAGTGGTTTATCAACTGCTGTATTAAGAGATCGTCAAATATTATCAGAAGATGGTATGGTATCTATTTTAATTAGTATGGACTCTCATAGTGGTAAACTTCTTACAAGACCGGTTATTATCTCACGTGGTTTTGTTTATATGAAAGATAGTTTTGCTATGATTCGTGAAGCAGAAAATTTAGTAGGGCACGCCCTTAATAAGTTATTAGCTGGAAAAACAACATTTGGGGAAATTAAAAATACAACTCGTGAAGTTTTATCTTCATACTTTTATCGCAAAACTAAACGTAATCCAATGATTATTCCAGTTATTATGAATAAAAAATAATGTTTAAGAAACTAAGAAAAATCCTATTGATATGTATATTATTTATATCAATAGGATTTGGTTCTTATACTCTACTTCACGGTTCAAAAACAGAATATCGTTTTAAAAATGATACTTATCAAAGTACAAAATTACCTAACACCTTTAATGATTTTACCATTGCTTATATAAGCGATATCAATCTTCATCAAGAAAAAGATTTAAAAAGATTAAAAAAAATTATAAAAGATTTAAATACAAAAAATGCTGATATGGTTTTGTTTGGTGGAGATTTATATGATGGACAAGTATTCAAACAAGACGAAGTGATTAAAATACTAAAGAAAATAAAAAGTAGTTATGGTCAATTTGCTGTTTTAGGAGAAAAAGACCAAGTTGATAAAACAACATGTACCAATATTTTAACTGAATCAGGATTTGAAGTACTACATAATGAGTATCGTAAAATCTATTATAACGATCAATCCATCAGTTTATTTGGTTTAGAAAACAGTAGTGATATTTCTACATTATTAAATGATGATAATAAAAATAGTTTTAAATTAGCTTTAGTCCATCAACCAGATTATTTTCAACAACTCAAATCATCTGTCCAGCTTCAACTTTCTGGACATACTTTAGGTGGTTATATTAAACTTCCTCTTATTGGTGGTTTAGAAGATAAAGATTTAGGTACGCTATATCGTAGTGGGATTCATAAATCAAAACAATCCACTTTAATTATTTCAAATGGTTTAAGTTTTGAAAAAGATCATGATTATCGTATTTTTACTTATAATGAGATTAACATGATTACACTAAAAAAATAACAGGTTCTATATGAACCTGTTATTTTTTTATCATTGTTCCTACCCCATTAGCAGTAAATATTTCTATTAATAAACTGTGTTCTAAACGACCATCTAAAATATGTACTCGACTTACATCATTTTGTACAGCCGCTAAACAATTCTTCAATTTTGGAATCATACCACCAGTGATGACACCCTCTTTAAATAATTGTTCTGCTTTTTCGGTATCAATTTGTGAAATCAATGTTTCAGGATTATTTGGATCTTTTAAAACACCTTCTATATCTGTTAAGAAAACAAGTTTACTAGCATGCATTGCTCTTGCAATCGCTGTTGCCACATCATCAGCATTAATATTGTAAGCATGATATTTTTCATCAAGACCTACTGTTGAAATAACCGGTGTATAATCTTGATCTAATAATAATTTAATTAATGTTGGATCGACATGAGTAATATGACCAACATAACCAATATCATCACCATGAGGCATTGATTTTTCTACTATAATCATATTTCCATCTTTACCAGATAAACCAACGGCATGAGTTCCAATTCTTTCTAAATGTTGAACCAATCCCTTATTGACTTTACCCGATAAAACCATTTCAGCAACTTCTAATGTTGCTTGATCAGTAACTCTTAAACCATTTTTAAATTCACTTTGAATATTAACACGTTGTAACATTTTATTAATGTCTTTACCACCACCATGAACGATAATAACTTTAATACCAACTGATTTTAAAACAGCGATATCTTTTAAAACATTTTGTTTAATCACTTCATTAGTCATGGCACTACCACCATATTTAATAACAACAACATGTCCTGTAAATTTTTGGATGTACCCTAAAGCATCTACAAGTACTTGAGCCTTATTTATTTCTTTTTCAAAACTTTGCATATAATCCCCCTATGAACGATAATCAGCATTGATTTTAACATAATCATATGTTAAGTCGCATCCCCATGCTGTAGCTTTACCATCAGCAATTTTCATATCAATATTAGCTTTAACATATTCGCTTGATAGAATTTTTGTAGCCACTTCTTCACTATAATCCGTTGCCATTCCATTTTCAACAAGCTTTAATTCACCGTATTCACTTTCAATATATAAATCTACTTGATAAGGATCAAATTCTTCCCCAGAATATCCCATTGCACATAAAAGTCTACCCCAGTTAGCATCATTACCATAAACTGCTGTTTTTACTAAAGGTGAAGTACATACACTTTTAGCGATGACTTTAGCTTGTTTAATATCTTTAGCATGATTAACATTGATTTCTAACAATTTAGTAGCACCTTCACCATCACCAGCAATACATTTTGCTAGATACTCATTAACATAATAAAGTGCTTCTTTAAATGTTTGATAGTTTTGATCTTCAGTTTCTATTTTTTTATTACCTGCTAATCCATTAGCCAATAATAATACTGTATCGTTTGTTGAAGTATCTCTATCTACTGATACCATATTAAAAGTATCAGGGATTACTTCTTTCAAAGCCTTATTTAATAACTCTTTAGATATATTTAAATCAGTTGTAATAAATCCTAACATTGTAGCCATATTAGGATGAATCATTCCTGAACCTTTACAACATGCCCCTAATGTAACTGTAGTTCCATCAATATCAATTTCAACAGCAATATGTTTAGGTTTTGTATCAGTTGTCATAATAGAAGTTGCTACTTCAATCCCTGCTTCATTAGATGAAGAAAGTAAAGCTTTAGTTGAATCTATTCCTTTTTCAATAGGTTCTAAAGGAAGTTGTTGACCAATAACTCCAGTAGAACAAATTAAAATCTTTTCATGACTCACACCAAAAGCATCACCTACAATTTTAGCAAACGCTTCATTATTTTCTTCACCTAATTTTCCAGTACATGCATTAGCAATACCACTATTAATCGCAATTGCTTTTACTTTTTGAGTTCCTTCTACAATTTTTTTATCCCATAATACAGGTGCTGCTTTAACCATGTTTGTAGTAAATGTCCCTACTGCATCTGCTTCTACTTCACTGACTATTAAAGCAAGATCTTTTTTTCTTTTCTTTATTCCTACATGTTGTCCTGCCCCTAAAAACCCTTTAGGAGAAGTCACCGTTCCATTATCAATAACTTTCATCTTTATCCTCCTTATAAAATAGCAGGTGCAAGCATAAGTCCTGTTTTTTCATCTAAGCCAAACATTAAATTCATATTTTGAATAGCTTGTCCGGCTGCACCTTTTACTAAATTATCCATTGTTCCCATCATAATAACACGATGTGTACGTTCATCAATTTTATAATTAACATCAACAAAATTACTTGCTTTTACACTTCTTACCTCAGGTACCTTTCCTGGTTTTAGTACTCTTACAAAATATTCATCATCATAAATTTGATAAGCCTTGGCTACCTGTTGACTTGTTACTCCTTCTTTTAACTTAGCATAAGCAGTAATACAAATACCTCTATTCATTGGAATAAGATGAGGTGTAAAATTGAGTAATACATCTTGATGAGATGCATAACCTAATTGTTCTTCTATTTCAGGTGTATGACGATGTGTTGCTACACCATAAGCTTTCATACTTTCATTGACTTCACAGTATAAATTAGCAACCTTAGCTCCTCTACCTGCTCCACTGACTCCACTTTTAGCGTCAATGATTAATGTATCCATGTCAATAAGTCCTGCTTTAGCTAAAGGATAAACTGATAAAATAGAACAAGTAGGATAACATCCTGGATTAGCTAATAAACGTGTATTTTTAATTTGTTCACGATTAATTTCACATAACCCATAAACTGCTTCTTTGATAAATTGTGGTGAAGCATGTTTAATTCCATACCATTTTTCATATGTATCAACATCTTTAATTCTAAAATCTGCCGATAAATCAATAACTTTCACTTTGCTTAAAACTGTTTCATTAACCATTTTTGCACAAACACCTTGAGGTGTAGCAAAAAAGATAACATCAACATCATCTAAATAATCTTCAATATTTTCATCAATACATTTTTGGTCGACTAATTGAAAATAACTTGCATAAACTGAACTGTATTCTTCATCACTATATGTTCTAGAAGATACCCATTGTATTTTTGCTTCTGGATGAGTTAATAAAAAACGAACTAATTCACATCCCCCATATCCTGTTGATCCAACAATACCTACTCTTATCATATTTTATCCCCCATTCTTCTAAATAAAAAAATCGTCTCTTAACAAGAGACGATTGACCGCGTTACCACTCTATTTATCATAAGTTGACCTTATGATCTCTTTCATCGTTAAGGGCGATTACCCGAAAGTGATACTTATTTCCCACTTTCCTCTCCTAAATGCGCTTCATCCTAACTAAGATTACTAATCTTCCACCAACACTAGCTCGCTTAAATCATCATTAAGACTACTCTTTTATTCATTGAGTTTGGTATTATTATATTACTTAAATTCTATTTGTCAAACTAAAATAATAGAATTTTGTATAATTTATTTTTAAATTATATGAATAAAATAGCATTACCCAAAATAATATAATTTTATTTAGAATAATAATAAATTATTAATTATTTCGATAAATCATTGCATTAATTTAAATGTTAGTTTATGATAATTATAATTTAATAACAAGTTGAAGGGAGATTAATATGAAAGAAAAAGTCATTCTTGCATACTCTGGGGGATTAGACACAACTGCTATCATCCCATGGTTAAAAGAAAACTATGATTATGAAGTTATTTGTTGTTGTATTGATGTAGGTCAAAAAGAAGAATTAGAAGGTCTTGAAGAACGTGCTAAATCATGTGGTGCTTCTAAATTATATATTGAAAACGTTGTTGATGAATATGTAGAAAACTATATTATGCCTACTGTTCAGGCTGATGCTGTTTTTGAATATAAATATTTATTAGGTACAGCAACTGCTCGTCCATTAATTGCTAAGATCTTAGTTGATGTTGCTAGAAAAGAAGGCGCAACAGCTATTTGTCATGGTGCAACAGGTAAAGGAAATGACCAAATTCGTTTTGAACTTGGTATTAAAGCTTTAGCTCCAGATTTAAAAATCATTGCTGCTTGGCGTGATCCAAAATGGACAATGGATTCTCGTGAATCTGAAATCGAATATTGTAAAGCACATGGTATTCATTTACCATTCTCTGCTGATACAAGCTATTCTCGTGATCGTAACATTTGGCATATTTCTCATGAAGGGTTAGAACTTGAAAAACCAAGTTTAGCTCCTAATTTTGATCATTTATTAGTATTATCAAATGCTCCTGAAAAAGCACCTGATGAGGATACTCATATTGAAATTGAATGGGAAAAAGGTGTTCCAGTAGCATTAAATGGTAAAAAAATGTCACAAACTGCTATTCTTGAAGAATTAAATGAATTAGGTGGTAAAAATGGTATTGGTATTATCGATATCGTAGAAAACCGTGTTGTAGGAATGAAATCACGTGGTGTTTATGAAACACCTGGGGGAACTATTTTAATGGAAGCACACCGTCAATTAGAAGAACTTGTTCTTGATCGTGAAACATTAAAATATAAACGTTTAGTTTCTGTAGAATTTGCTGAATTAGTTTATGCTGCTAAATGGTTCTCACCACTTAGAGAAGCATTATCTGCTTTTGTTTCTAAAACACAAGAAGTTGTTTCAGGTACAACAAAAATGAGATTATATAAAGGTAATATTATCAAAGAAGGTACAACATCTCCTTATTCATTATATGATGAAGATATTGCTTCATTTGCTACTGGTGATTTATATGATCATCATGATGCTGAAGGATTCATTACTTTATATGGTCTTTCTACAAAAGTTCGTGCAATGAAATTAAATGGTAAAAAATAAAAAAGGGCTTTAGCCCTTTTATTTTAAAGGAGGAAAAACAATGAATTTATGGGGTGGTCGTTTTACAAAGCCAACAAACCAATTAGTTTATGATTTCAATGCTTCTATTAAATTTGATCAAACCTTTGCTTTACAAGATATTAAAGGAAGTATTGCCCATGTTAAAATGCTAACAAAACAACAAATATTAACCGAACAAGAAGGAAAAGATATTGAAAATGCTTTACAAAGCATTTATCAAGAAATAGAACAAGGTCGTCTTGCTATTGATGAAAGTTGTGAAGATATTCATAGTTTTGTTGAATCTACACTTATTTCACGAATTGGCGATACAGGAAAAAAATTACATACTGGAAGAAGTCGTAATGATCAAGTAGCTTTAGATATGCGTCTTTATACTCGTGATCAAATTCAAATGATGCATACCCTTATCATTGATTTACTAAAAACGATTAATGATATCATGAAAGAACATATTGATACAATTATGCCAGGTTTTACACATCTTCAAAAAGCACAACCTATTACTTTAGCACATCATATGGGTGCCTATTTTGAAATGTTTAAACGTGATGCAACTCGTCTAGATGATATTTATCAACGTATGAATATTTGTCCTTTAGGTTCAGGAGCCCTTGCTGGTACCACTTATCCATTAGATCGTGAATATACTGCTTCTTTACTAGGGTTTGATGGACCTTGTTTAAATAGTATAGATGGTGTAAGTGATCGTGATTATCTTATTGAATTATTAAGTGCGATGTCTACAATGATGATGCATATGTCTCGTTTATCAGAAGAAATGATTATTTGGAATACGAATGAATATCAATTCATTGAATTAGATGATACTTTTTCTACCGGTTCTTCTATTATGCCACAAAAGAAAAATCCAGATATTTGTGAATTAATTAGAGGTAAAACTGGTCGTGTTTATGGTGCTTTAATGGGATTACTCACAACAATGAAAGGTTTACCATTAGCTTATAATAAAGATATGCAAGAAGATAAAGAAATGTTCTTTGATGCTTTAACAACAACTAAGGGATGTCTCCAATTATTAAGTGATATGTTAAAAACAACTTCATTTAATAAAGATAAGATGAAAGCTTCAGCTACTGGTGGCTTCACTAATGCTACAGATGCTGCTGATTATCTTGTTGGTAAAGGTGTTCCATTTAGAGATGCTCATGGTATTATTGGTCAACTTGTTTTATACGCTATTAGTCAAAATAAAGCTTTAGATGATTTAACATTAGAAGAATTTAAAAATATTTCTGATGTCTTTGATCAAGATATTTATCAAGCTATCGATGTCAACACATGTGTCAACAAACGTAATACAATTGGTGCCTGTGGTCAAGAAGCAATGAAAAAAGTAATTGAATTAAATAACCAGTATTTATCACAATATTAAAAGACGATTCGTTTGAATCGTCTTTTTTTATGAGGGTACCGGTGGATACATCCAAACCGCAACAATGAAGAATAAAAGAATTAAAATGACTCCAAGAATAAAAAACAATGATAATTTTTTTATTATTTTCATTCTATTTTCCTCCGTATTTTAAATGGTACATCGCCTCTAATACTTCAAAAATATAAGTAATAGAAAACTTACCAATAAGTGAATAATGATCCGTCCCTACTTTGACTAACATATCCACATAATCACGATAAATAAAGTCTTCTAGTTGAGTAATACATATTTTATAGGCTTTACTCTTTGCTATTTCACGCATCACATCAGGATGATCAACCATAAATCCACCAGCAATACTAGAAACAATAATGACATCATTTTCAGTTAATCTTTTTGCAATCTCTATTTGACTGGCAAGAGGATACATACCGGTACATCTTTTCCCAGAATATGTTAATTCTATTTCTAATTGCATCGCTACGGATTGAGTAAAAAAATTCCCGGCAAAGCAAATTTCATTAGCTTTATGCATACGGTCTACGATTTCTTCAAGTTGTTCAAATGAGACTTGTTGATAAGTTGATCTTAAATTTGCAATAATATTTTCAAAATGATCTTCAAACAATTCTTTCATTGTTTTGGATTCATCTTTCACTTGAGTTGGTAATTGATGATCAAATTGTAATCTTAGTGCATCACGATTAAAATAGTTTAAATTCATTGTTACATCCATTTTAAAATCAGCAAAGCTTTGATAGTTCAGTTTACGACACAAACGGCTAATTGTAGCAGTAGAAACATAGCACATTTCAGCTACATCGGTAATAGTACATCCAGGAATAAGCATGATATTTTCTAATATTTTTCTTGCTGCATCGGCATATACGTCATTAATATCTGCAGTATTGATAAAATTAATTAAACTATAAAATGCCCCTCTCATACTTCGTTTCCTTTCTTTTTAATCACATATGATTCCATTGTGTCTAAACACAAACAATTTAATTGTCCTAATTGTCCACATGCTAAACCACCATCAATACCTATTTTATTATGATATTCATCATCAAACCAGATATCATAACTTTGATTACGATTAATAAAACATACCGGTGTATGTCCAAATATATATGTCTTATTTAAATCACAAGGACTCAAATAAAAATAATCGCGAATCCATAATATAGTTTCCTCTTCTTGTTCATTTAATCCTTTTTCAGGATCTACACCAGCATGAACTAAAACATAATCTTTATGATTCACACGAATTTGTAAAAGTAAAGGCAAGCTTTTAATATAATCATATATTTGACGTAAAAAGACATTTCTAACAATTGTATAATCTAAATGTGATAAACATTTTTTATGTAAATAATCTCGAATATTCTTGATTGTTGTATCTCCACCATTTTGTTCCCATAAGTTAAACTGACAACTAGGAAAATCAAAATCATTATTTTCTATCGCTAATTTCAATGCTTCTTGCATCATATATTCATGATTTCCTTTAAGTAAAGTTATATTATCAAAATGTGAAATATAAAAATAAATATCTAAACTTTCAGGACCACGATCAAAAATGTCACCTAATATATATAATTGATCATTTTCACTAAAATTAATTTTCTTTAACATTTTTTTAAATAATTGGAAATGACCATGAATATCTGATAAAACATATGTCTTGCCACTCATTTTACATCACCCATATTATCATACCATAAATAGCCAATAATATAAATTAAACACCTTTATTTAAAACAAAAAAGACGCCTAGGCGTCTTTTCCAATTGTTGCTACCATAACAGCTTTAATCGTATGCATTCTATTTTCTGCTTCATCAAAAACAACAGAATTTTTAGATTTAAATACTTCATCTTCAACTTCACGAATATCAATACCTTGATCATATTTTTCTTTTGCTAATGTTGTATTAAAATCATGGAATGATGGTAAACAATGCATAAATAAAGTATGTTCATTTCCTGTCTTTTTCATCATTTCTTGAGTTACTTTATATGATGATAACATTTCTACTCTAGGTTTATATAAACTTTCATCTTCACCCATACTTACCCAAATATCAGTATAGATGACATCGGCATCTTTTACTGCTTCATCTACATTATCTAATACTTCAATCTTTCCACCAGACTTTTTAGCTTCTTCTTGGCAATATTGAAGAACTTCATCATCAATATGTAAATCTTTAGGACCTAAACATACAAAATGCATTCCCATTTTAACAGCACCATACATTAAACCATAACAAACATTATTACGAATATCACCAGTAAAAACAAATTTAATTTCATTTAATGGTTTGTTTAAATGTTCTTCAATAGTAAGGAAATCGGCTAATGTTTGGGTTGGATGATCAACATCAGTTAAACCATTCCATACTGGCACACCTGAATATTTAGCTAAATCTTCAACTGTTTCTTGTTTAAAACCTCTAAATTCAATACCATCATACATTCTGCCTAATACTTTTGCAGTATCTTCAATGGATTCTTTTTTCCCCATTTGTGAATTACTTAAATAAGTCACATGACCACCTTCATCTAAAGCAGCAACTTCAAATGAACAACGTGTTCTTGTTGACGTTTTTTCAAATAATAAAACAACATTCTTTCCTTCTAAATGTTTTTTTATTGTTCCTTCCTTTTTATCCTTTTTTAATTGATGGGCTAAATCTAAAAGATAACGAATTTCTTCTTGAGAAAAGTCCTTTAATGTTAGAAAACTTCTATTTTTTAAATTCATGATATATCCCCCTTATTATTGGATTTATTTTATCAAATTAAGCTAGTTTATTCAATAATGAGAAATAATTATTATTTTGTTTTCATTTTTGAACATTTCACTATAATAATGTTTGGGAGAATAATAATATGAGAAAATTAGCTTTTAGTAATGAAAAATATGTAGAATTACAATCAAAACACATTAAAGAAAGAATTAAACAATTTGATAACAAACTTTATTTAGAGTTTGGTGGTAAACTTTTTGATGATCATCATGCTTCAAGAGTTTTACCAGGTTTTCAACCCGATAGCAAATTAAAGATGTTATTAGAGTTAAAACAAGATGCAGAAATAGTCATCGTTATTAATGCCAACGATATTGAAAAAAATAAAATGCGTGGTGACTTAGGAATTACTTACGATGAAGAAGTATTAAGATTAATTGATGCTTATCATAGTGTTGGTTTATATGTAGGAAGTGTAACGATTACGCGTTATGAAAACCAACCATCAGCTAAATTATTTATAGAAAAACTTGAAAAACTTAATATTAAAGTTTTTAAACATTATCCTATTAATGGGTATCCTCATGATATTGAAAAAATTGTAAGTAAAGAAGGATTTGGTCAAAATGATTATATTGAAACAACTAAACCATTAGTCGTCATTACTGCTCCTGGTCCAGGTAGTGGAAAAATGGCTACATGTCTTTCTCAACTTTATCATGAATATGTTCGTGGTGTAAAAGCAGGGTATGCTAAATTTGAAACTTTCCCTATTTGGAATATTCCTTTAAAGCATCCTGTAAATTTAGCTTATGAAGCAGCTACTGCAGACTTAAATGATATTAATATGATTGATCCATTCCATTTGGAAGCTTATCAAGAAACAACTGTTAACTACAACCGAGATGTAGAAATCTTTCCGGTATTAGAAGCGACATTCAAAAAAATTATGGGAACTTGCCCTTACAAATCACCTACTGACATGGGTGTTAATATGGCAGGAAAATGCATTATTGATGATGAAGTAGCAAAACAAGCAAGTTGTGATGAAATCATTCGTCGTTATTATCAAGCCAAGTTAGATTATAAACGTGGACGTGTTCAACAAAGTGCTATTAGTAAAATCGAATCAATCATGACTTCCCTTGATTTAAAAACAAGTGATCGTCATTGTGTAGCCCCTGCACTTCAAATTGAACAAGAAACCCAAGAACCAGGATTTGCTTTTGAATTGAACGATGGTAAAATCATCACTGGTAAAACAACAGATTTATTAGGTTGTGCATCAGCAGCTTTACTTAATTCATTGAAATATTTAGCGGGTATTGATGATGATGTTTTATTAATCGCTCCAGAAGTCATTGAACCTGTTTCAAAATTAAAAACTGATATTTTAAAGAATAAAAATCCTCGTTTACATACTGATGAGGTCTTACTTGCCCTCTCTATTTCTGCAACTCACAGTGAAAATGCAAAAAAAGCTCTAGCAGTTATTCACGAATTAGAATATGCTCAAGCTCATTCATCAGTCATTTTATCTGATGTTGATAACGAAGTATTAAGAAAACTAAAAATTCAATTTACATGTGAAGCTAAATTTGAAGCTAGTAAACTTTATCATAAGTAAAAAAATCGGCGCTTTAAATAATCGAGTGCTTTTATGAAAATCGCTATAAAATAT
>NZ_QRQB01000035.1:0-16606 GCF_003475785.1 Coprobacillus sp. AF33-1AC
CAAGCTGACTACGTGGGTTCGATTCCCATCACCCGCTCCATTTAAAATTAAACTTACTTATAGTAAGTTTTTTTATTTGTTAATATTTAATTCATAATTATATATAAAATATTGTTGAGGTGATAAAATGGCTCAAAGATTTGAATTTAATGATTACGATGAAGATATCGAAAATAATGATTATATTGATGCAGATAACGATACTGAATATCCTAATCAAAAAAAGCAAAAAACAAAGAGAAAAATTGTTAGGAAAACAAAAAAGAAAAGAAAAACAAAAGTAAAGAGAAAGAATAAAAAAAGCAAATTATCCACTATTCTTGTATTTATTATGATTATTGTGGTCATTCTTGCTGGTGCAGGAGGTGGTTATTATGTCTACCACCAAAATCAACAACAACAAAACCAAATTAATCACTTGAAAAAACAAATAGAAAAATCAGACAACAAAAAAGAAAATTATCAAGATAACTCGTCTTCTAATAGTTCTTCATCTAATCAAGAATTAGAAGAATCTAATAATCAACAAAGTCAAGATGATGAATCAACAAATTCTAATGATAATAACATTAATAATAATGACAACAATGATAACAACAGCGAAGATCAAACCGATAACTCTAACACTTCAATTGAATAAAAAGTCACTATCAAATTTGTAGCGCTTTAAAAAATATATCATTTTATATTTATTTACAGATGGAGTTCAATATGAACATTGTCTTTAAAAAACAATGATGTAAACGTAACTAGCATCACGTATTCAACTTACCTTAAGGTAAGTTTTTTATATCCAATATATTGATGGTACATCAATATATTTTTTTATATAATGGTACAATTCTATTTGGTGTTGTAATTGACAAGTCAAATATTGATAAAGATGTTGTTGATCCCAGCTGTTCATTAATATTTGACGATAATAATTTATCGGAAAAAAAGCTTTACATAAAAGTATTGCATATTGCTTTGAAACCAATATATTTTTTTGAAAATATGAATCTAATTCTTTTAATGAAATTAGATTATTTAAATATAATGTTATCAAATCCTCTCCTATCGCTGTTAATTTAAGATTGTCAGGATTCATGTATGTTTTAGAATCAAATGAACATATATTATGTTGAAAACCAACATCAATATATTCATGACAATCAAAGTAGTAATTAAGCATTTCTATGGCTAAAAAACCTAAATAATAGTAATAATAATGATATACGGTCATATTTGTATGTTGTTTATTTATGCTTGAAAAGCAGTTTTTTACATCTTCTAGCAATTTAATCCAACTTTGTTTTATTCCAGATACGCTTACTGATTTAACAATCTTAAAAGAACTATAATAATACATATCTAAACTTACATAGTTCTCTATATATTTATAAAGAATATGATCTTGAGATACATATTGATGATAAATATTTTCAACAATTCTAAACTCTGGCTGTTTTGTAATCATTAAATATAAATTATAGTTTTTGCAAATATAAATATTATTTGATAAATAATAATTTTCCCCTTTGTAAGTAAAAAACATTTTATCTTTTAACGGAATATGATAATATGCTTGCAATATATTTACTGATGATACCACGATGGTACTTCCCCCTCAATAATCTCAAACACGAATGGGACAACAAAATCCTCTTGATAAGATTGCCTATAAAATGGCGCAATAATCATAAGTTTTATTTTCATTTGTAAGTCTATCGATATAGCAATATGATTAATTCCATAATTTTTTAAACTTTTATTAATATTAGAAGAAACAATGGATAATCCTTGATATCTTATTTTAATTTTTGGACCAACATCCACTAAAAATATATTATTGAAAAACATCCCAATAGGTATCTTTATAACAATCCCTTCTTTAGCAAACTTTTTTAATCTTTGATTATAAATAGTATTTTGAATTGATTTATACTTTCCATCCTCTATTGCCTGCATTGTTGTTTCTATTCTATTGACATATTTTCCTGTTATATTATTTATATAGACCATATTAAATCCCATTGATACGATTTTTCCTTCTTTATATTTTATATTAACTACTTTTTTATAATCTGTTTTATTCAAAAAGGAAACATGATTTATTATTAGCTGTAAGTATTGTTTTATTTCTTTTTCAGCTTGTTTTTTTATTATGGGTTGTACCTGAAACGAAAATAATTGAAATATTATTAATGACAAAACGATAACAGGAATAAGATATATTTTTTTATTCATGTCATCACCTCTATAAATATATGTTAAAAAAAAAGAAGTAGACTATATCATAGTTTACTTCTTATCATTAATAATCATATCTAAGGGTAAATCATGACTTTCAACTTCTAGATGTTTTACTTGTTGAAAATCAAAAGCAATACCTATTGTTGTTCCTTGATAATTCTTTAAAAAGCGATCATAAAAACCCCCACCGTAACCTAAACGATTGTTATTTAAATCATATGCAACAAGCGGAACAATCAATAAGTCAGGATTATTATTTATTTGGTTACCTGTTGGTTCTAATATGCCATAACGATTTTCTTTTAAATCTTTATAAGACTGAAAAGCAACAAAATCCATCATTTTACCTTGAATACGCGGCACATAAATATCTTTCGATGATACAATCTGATTTATCAATTTAAATGTATCAACTTCATTTTTATAAGATAAATATATGCCAATAGACTGAGCATTTTTGAATATATCTAATTGATTTATCTTTTGATGAATAATAGATGATTTAAATGAAAATTGTTCTTGTGAAAGAGATAATCTTTTTTGTATCATCTCTTTTCTTAATGTTTTTTTATCCAATTCCTTTTTCTCCAAAATCCATTTTAATCAATTGGTTTAATTCAACAGCATACTCCATTGGTAATTCTCTAGAGAATGGTTCAATAAATCCCATAACAATCATTTCTGTTGCCTCTTGTTTTGTAAGACCTCTAGACATCAAATAAAATAATTGTTCATCTGAAATCTTAGAAACTGTTGCTTCATGTTCAATTAAAGAATCATTATTTCTAGCACAGTTAGTAGGAACCGTATCACTTGTTGAAATTTGATCAAGAATGAGTGTGTCGCATTCTACTTTGCTTTTTGCTCCTACTGCTTTAGGCATATGTTGTACTAAACCTCTATAGTTAGTTTTACCGCCATTTTTAGAAATAGATTTAGAAACAATGGTACTTGATGTATTTGGTGCCAAGTGAATCATTTTTGCTCCTGAATCCATGATTTGATTTTCGCCAGCAACAGCAATTGTAATACATGAACCCTTAGCCCCTTCTTCCATTAACATACAAGTAGGATATTTCATTGTCACTGCTGAACCTATGTTTCCATCAACCCATTCCATTTGCCCATTTTTAAATACTTTAGCACGTTGTGTAACGAGATTTAAAATATTAGTGCTCCAGTTTTGAATTGTAGTATAGCGGCATTTCGCACCTTCTAAAACAACAATTTCAACAACACCAGTATGTAATGAGTCCTTTGAATAATTTGGTGCAGTACATCCTTCAACGTAATGAATATCCGATCCTTTATCGACTATAATCAGTGTTCTTTCAAATTGTCCCATTTGTTCAGAATTAATTCTAAAATAAGATTGTAGTGGCTTCTCTAATTTAACACCTGGTGGTACATAAATGAAAGAACCTCCTGACCAAACAGCCCCATTTAAAGCAGAAAATTTGTTATCTGAATAAGGAATAACAGTATCAAAATATTTTTTAAATATTTCAGGATATTCTCTTAATCCACTATCAATATCTAAAAAGATAACCCCTTTTTCTTGTACTTCTTTTAACATATTATGGTAAACAACTTCTGATTCATATTGAGTTGTTACACCTGATAAATATTTTTGTTCAGCTTCTGGAATTCCTAACTTATTAAACGTATTTTTAATTGTTTCCGGAACTTCTTCCCACTGATTAGTTTGCTTATCTGATGGTCTAATATAATAAGTATATTCATCAAAATCTATACGACTTAAATCAACACCCCATGTAGGCATTGGTTTGTTCAAGAAACAATCTAAAGCCTTTAATCGATATTCTAACATCCATTCAGGTTCACCCTTAATTTTGGATATTTCTCTAACAATATCCGCATTCAACCCTTTAGGTGTCTTAAATACAGATACATCTTGATTGGGAATGTTTGTTTCAATTTCTGACATATTTTCCCTCCTTATTTCTTTTCACTTTCATCAATTAATTTTGTAATACCCATCCATCCTAAAGTAGCACATTTAATTCTATTTGCTTGTTTATGAGTATTCATAAATGCTATAGCTTCCTCTAAAACATCAGGATCATAATCTTTTTCATAAATCATATTATTATAATTTTTAATGATTTCTCTAGCTTCATCGATTGTTTTTCCAATCAATAATTCTGTCATAATAGATGTACTCGCTGTACAAATAGCACATGCTTCTCCATCAAAGCGAATATCTTCTATTTTACCATTTTTTATTTTTGCCTGAACATCTATATTGTCAATACATGTTTCACTATCCATATTAATTGTTTGATATTCATTGTCATTGACTAACTCATGATTTCGTGGATTTTCATAATGATCCATAATAATTTGTCTTAACATCATATTATCCAAAGAAGGCATCTAAAAAGTCATCTCCTCTCTTACATACATCTATAAAAGCATCAATTTCTTGATAAGTATTATAAAAATAAAATGATACTCTCAATGTTTGACTTACATTTAAATACTCTCCTAAAATTTTAGCACAGTGTTGACCTGCCCTTACAGCAATACCGTAAGTATTAAATAGACTCGCAGCATCTTGACTAAATACACCCTTAATATTAAAAGCAATAGGACCTGAAGCATCCGGATTATATAATTCAATGTTATCTAATTCTTTCATTTTATTAATAGCATATCTTCTCAATTCCTGTTCATATTCATGAATATTTTGCATTCCAATTGATTGAATATACTCTATAGCAGCGCCCATACCGATAACACCTTCTATATTGGCGGTACCGGTTTCAAACTTAGTTGGTGCATTTTTTAATTTGACAATCCCATTGCTTTTATAACGAGCATTACTATCACCACCAAAGCGTGTAGGTCTCATTTCCTCAAGTAATTCATATTTACCATATAAAACTCCTACACCTGTTGGGCCACATAATTTATGAGCAGAAAAAGCTAAAAAATCAAGATCTAAATTTTGGACATCAATTGGCATATGTGGCACACTTTGTGCCCCATCAACAACAACAATAATTCCTTTTTGGTGAGCATACTCACATATTTCTTTTATTGGTGCAATTTGTCCTAATACATTAGTAATTTGGGCAATTGATATGATTTTAGTTTGATCTGTAATAGCTTTTTTTACATTATCTAAAGTAACTTTACCTTGGTCTTCTAAATCAATATATTTAATAATACACCCTGTTTCTTTAGCCACTTCAAACCAAGGCAAAGTATTACTAGCATGCTCTGCCAATGTAAGTAATACTTCGTCTCCTTCATGAAGATGTGTCATTCCATAACCAAAAGCAACTAAATTTAAGCTATCAGAACTTCCATAAGTATAAACAACTTCTTCTTTTTTACAATTAATAAAATTTGCTACAATATCTCTTACATGCTCATATTTTGAATCCACTTCGTGTGACAAATCATAATCACCACGATGAGCATTTCCCGAATAATTTGTTAAATAATCACAAACACTATCTATCACCTTTTGTGGTTTTAATGTTGTTGCTCCATTATCTAAATAAATGAGAGTTTTTCCATGCATTGTTTTACCATTAAGCATTGGAAAGTCTTCTCTTATTTTTTTTACATCTATCATTAAAGACCCACCTTTTCTTTCAATACTTCATTAAATCTATCTTTTAGAGAATCTACATGAATAAAATTTAAAACTGGTAAAAAATATCCATATGTAACAAGATGCATCGCATCTTGCTTAGTCAATCCTCTCGATTGAAGATAGTATAAATGATCTTCATCAATTTTTCCTACACTCGCACCATGACTTGCTTTTACATCATATTCATCTATATATAAATATGGATTAGCCTCAGCTATGCATCCATCATCAAAAACAATAATTTTATTAGTTTGATGCGTATCAGACTGATAGTTACCTTTTTCTATTTTTCCTATACCATCAATAATTAAACTTGAATGTGATTTAACAACACCATAATTATCCATATCGCCATATGTATTTGGTGCATGATGACATAGAGATATTTGATATTCTTTCTTTTTTTCATTGCTAGCCAAGGAAGCTAAACGAACTAATGCTCTTGCTCCTGGTTTATTTAAATCATATTTCATTTTTGATTTTGTTGAATAATTTGATAATTCAACATAAGCACAATCAATTGATGCATCCTGTCCAACTTGAACATGATCATGAAGAATGTATTGTCCATCAAGACAATCATTTTCAACATAACGTGTTACATGACTATTTTGTTCAATATTTATTTCTTTTTGATATTGTGATTGATTTTGTAACTGATATATTTCAATCAAATCTACATTAATATTTTTTTTGATATCAATGAAAACATTAAATAACTGGCATTCATTAGATGTATAAATAATTTGTAACTGAGTTGAATCATAAATAATAATATTGTTTTCATTTATTTCAATATGGTCTTGAATTTGTTGAGTTTGAATATTTCCATTATGAATGACCAAATAATTTCTTACTTCTTTTAGTTTTTCCATTATTCAGCTTTTACTTTATGTCCACAGCTTCCTAATACAATTGGCTGCTTATTTTCTCCTTCATTAATTTCATAACCTAATTCTTTGACCCATTCATAACCTTCTTGATCAATTTTATCAATCAATTCTCTACCACCACTTAAAACAATTTTACCATCTACCAATACATGAACATGTGTTGGTGGCACTAATTCAAATAATCTTTCGTAGTGTGAAACCATTACACAACCAAAAGTATCAGATTTCATATCATTAATGGCTTTAGCCACAATTTTCAATGCATCTACATCTAAACCAGAATCAATCTCATCTAATAATGCAAATTTAGGTTGCAATAATTTCATTTGTAATATTTCATTACGCTTTTTTTCGCCTCCAGAAAATCCTTCATTTAAATAACGATGTGCAAGATTTTCGTTCATTTTTAAATCTTCGATATTTTTATCTAATTCCTTGATAAATTTAAATAATGAAACAGGCTTTTCTTGGTGTGCATTCATTGCTGCACGTAAAAAATCAGAAGTAATGACACCTGGAATTTCTTGAGGATATTGCATTCCTAAAAAGATTCCTGCTCTACTTCTTTCATCAACGCTCATAGACAATACATCTTGACCATCTAGAGTCATTTTACCTTGTGTTACTTTATATTTTGGATGCCCCATAATCGTAGATAGTAAAGTAGATTTACCATTACCATTTGGTCCCATCAATGCATGTATTTCACCAGTATTTATTTCTAAATCTATTCCTTTTACAATTTCACGATCTTCAATACTGACATGTAAATTTTCTATTTTTAAAGTCGACATAACCAGACCCCTTTCTACCATGATTATTTTACTAAAATGGTTATTAAAAAACAATGAATGTGATAATAATCTTTTGCTTAGATTTAACAATTTATATTATGGACAAAATATGGTATATTAATATATATAATGAGGTGATTTAATGAAATTTTTAAAAAAATTATTTAATACTATATCTTCTAAGCAAATTACTCAAACATTACTTAATTTATTGATTTTGCTTGCTATCATGTTGATACTTGACACAACTAAAGATGTATGGGGAAATGCACTATCCGTCATCTGGGCTGTAATTAAACCATTTTTTATTGCCTTTGTTATAGCATTTGTAGTGAATCCACTCATCAATTGGATTCAAAAATATGTTAAAAATAGAGGTTTAGCTGTTGGTTTTGTCTATGTAGGCGGCTTAGCTTGTATAGTTTTACTTATCTCTTTAGCAGTACCAATGATCTATAATAGTTTGCTTGAAATGTATCCATCTTTTGAAAGTGGATTAAAAGATATTTCTCATTTTATCAAAGTTAATTTTAATTATGATGTATCTTCGATGATTGTTTATATTGAAACAATGGCATCAGACATGCTTAAAGAAACAACTTTTATCAATACGACCTTTGATTTTTTAAATCAAGCATTGATTAACATTACTAACTATTTGATTTATTTGATTTTGGCTATCTATATGTCTTCTACATATGATAACATAAAAAAATCTATTAAATCATTAGCTAAAAAGTTTGAACCATCTCTACCAACATATATATCAGAAGTAAACATTTCTCTAATTAATTATGTTAAAGCCTTTGCTATAGGGGCTGTTGCTCAAGGAATTACAACTTCAATTATGTATTTAATTATTGGACATCAAAATTGGTTGCTTCTTGGTATTTTTTCAGCAATCAGTTCAATCATTCCTTATGTTGGTCCTATATGTGCCAATGTTTTAGGAATCATTACATCATTAGTATTAGGGCCAACAAAACTAGCATTTTTACTTATTTTAATTTTTATTCAATCAACAATTATGTCTTATGTAATTCAACCTAAAATCTATTCTTCACAAATTGATTTGTCAATTATGTGGGTACTATTTGGAATCTTGTCAGGATCTACAATATTTGGAGTATGGGGTATGATTATAGCTATGCCGCTTTTAGTAACAATTAAAATAATCTATCGTATTTATATGCAACATCATCAAATCATTATCGATTAAAAGCACACTTTCATAAAAGTGTGCTTTTTTTAAAATAAGTTACAGATGATAACAAGCAAAATAAATAACACTAAAATTAAAGTGAATGATTCTTCATGTTTCATTATGACCCCTCCTATCTTAAGCAATAAATCATAATAATAACAAGTAAAATAAATAGGACATAAATATTTGTTTTATTTTCTTTACATTCTTGCATTTTTATCCTCCTTATACTTATCTACTATAAATTATGTTAATGGTATCGTTAACTGTGTGTTTTTGCCTATTTTATTGAAATTATCAAGGATTAATAGTATAATTTAGCCGTTATATTAAGGAGGAAAAGTATGAATTTAAAAAAATACACAGCTGCTTTATTAATAAGTAGTTGCCTTTTAACAGGATGTAGTCAATCGCATACTGTCAAAAAAGACGGTAAGTATGTTGTTGCATCTTTAGAAAAAGGAAATAAAGAAAAAAATATTTTAGCTGATGATTTATATAAATCAATTCTAAATTCAAGTAATGGTAAAACTGCTGCATATAATGCCGTTTTACAAAATATTATTGATAAAAAATTCCCTGTCAATGATGAAATGAAAACAGATGCTGATACGATTGTTCAACAAGTTAAAACTTATTATAAGAATCAATATGGATCAGATTCATACAAATCACAACTTAAACAAGTCTTACAAAACGCCGGTTATACAAACATGAGTGATTATCGACAAAAAATGATTAAACAAATCCAATACGCTAATTATTTATTAAGTTATGTAAATAAACACTATGACTCAGTTTTTGAAGATTATTATAATCAATGTTCTCCACGTTATGTAAGTATTATTAAAGTATCTATGTCTGATGTAAGTAATCCAACAGATACTGAAATAAAAAAACTAAATGAAGTTAAAGAATTATTAAATAATACAGATAAAAGTTTTGGTGCTATTGCACAAAGCTACTCTGATGATGATTCAACAAAATCAAAAAAAGGTGCTGTAGGCATTGTTGATAGCAAAGATACTTCAAGTTTAACAAATACTTATGGAAATGATGTTGTTGAAAAAGCACAATCATTAAAAGCAGGTGAGATATCTGATGCTATTGCGGGATCTGACGGTTATTATTTTGTAAAAGTGACAAGTACAGATGAAAAGAAATTAAAAAAAGAATTAAAGGATACCGATATCGATTCACCATTACTTGCCTATGATGATTATTTACAATATATTGTCTTCAATTCTTATAAAGTGACTTATAAAGATAAGTCGATTAAGAAAAATGTTGAGTCAGTTGTTAATGAAGCACTTAAACAACGCCAACAAGAAAGAGGAGAAAATAAATAATGAAAAATATATTATCTCAGTTATCTAAGCACAAAAAAGCAACAGCCATTATATGTGTCATTGTGATCATATTATGTATAACAGGTATCTATTTTACCACTCGCTCTTCTTCTAAATACAGCACAAGCGTATCTAATGGTAATTCAACTGCAATTAAAGCAAATGATATTACGATTACGAAAGATGACATCTACTATTATTTATTAGAGAATTATGGTTCTAATCAAGTTATTAACGATGCATTAAATTATATTTGTGATAAAGAAATTACTGATCAAAAAGCAATTGATAAAAAAGTCAATGAAACAAAAGAATCATATGAATCATATTCTAAACAATCATTAGCAGATTATATTAAATCTATCGGTTACACTGGAACTGAAGAGCAATATATCAAAGAAATGATTGAACCCGATGCAAAGCAACAATTATTAAAAGAAAAATATGTTGAAGCAAACTTCAATAAATTAGTAAAACAATATAAAGTAAAATATCTTAAAATTATAACTGTTGATACTGAATCCCAAGCCTTAAAATTGATTAAATCTTGCACTAATGAAGACAATTTTAATCAAATTATGTCAGATAATAATGGAAGTGATGCTGGTTTAGTCACTACAAAAAGCAGTACAATTGATAAAAATATTATAAAAAAATTAGATAGTTTTACTAAAGATGGTATTTATAAAAAAGCAATTAAAACATCTGATTCAAAATATGCAATAATTTGGACATATAATACCAATAAAAAAGAAAAAAAATCTGAAATTAAAGAAGCATTAACAAATATATCTGATTTATCAACTAAAGCCAACGCTTATTATTTTAAAAAATATAATTTTGATGTATATGAAACTCAATTAAAAGACGAAATAAAAAAAGAATCTAAAGATTATTTTGGATAAGGTATGACCTTATCCTTTCTTTATGTTAAAATGATATAGGAGGTTTTATTATGGAAAATTGTATATTTTGCAAAATAATTAATAAAGAAATTCCTGGTAAAGTCGTTTATGAAGATGACATTTGTCTTGCTTTTTTAGATTTATCTCAAGCAACATATGGTCATACATTAGTTATTCCTAAAAAACATTATGATAATATTTTAACGGTGGACGATGAAACTTTAGCTCATTTATTTAAAATTGTAAAAAAATTATCAAAACAAATCATGGAGAAATTAGGTGCAGATGGCTTAAATGTGCTAACAAATACAAACGAAGTAGCAGGACAAACTGTTCATCATTTTCATATTCATATTTTACCAAGATATAACAAAAATGAATTAAAAATCAATTTTATTGATCACAGTCAAGATGTTGATTTAGATGAATTACTTAATAAAATAAAATAAAAATATGTTCTCTTATGGAGAACATATTTTTATTTATACATCTTTGGTTTATAAAATGCTCTATTTTCTAGAGAGAAGACTCTCTTTGTAAACTGCCCGTTATCAACAGTTTCTAGCGCTTTATTCAACATAGCCATTCTAGCATCAATATTGTCTATTAAATATAATATCTCTGCCTCTTTTATTTGTGGTAAAACCGGTGATCCAAATTCATTTTTACCATGATGAGCTAAGATCATATGTTGTAATAATGTAACTTCTTCACCTTCTATATGCATTTGATCTGCTTTTTCTTTAATCATAGCATTACTAATAGAAATATGTCCCAGTAATTTTCCTTGTAATGTATATTCTGGAACAGCAGGTCCACTTAATTCAACAATTTTTCCTAAATCATGTAAAATAATACCTGAATATAGTAAATCTTTATTTAAAGTAGGATATAAATGACAAAATGATTCTGCCACTCTTAACATTCCCCATGTATGATGTGCCAATCCAGAAACATATTCATGATGATTTTTGCTTGCAGCAGGATAATATGATAACTTTTCAAAATTTTCTTCAAATAAAGCTTTAACAAGTTGATTCAATTTTAGATTATCAATTTGATCAACATAATTTCTAATATCATGCATCATTTTACTGGAATCTACCGGTGCCTGCTTTAAGTATTTAATTTTATCTTTTTCATCATTTGAAGCAACTACAATTTTAATAATTTTCATTTGTCGATCATCGTTATATTTAATCACATCACCCTTTACTTGAACAATTGTTCCCACAGTTAATGTTTCAACTTGTAGCTCAGTAGCATTCCATAATTTTGCATCAATCGTCCCACTGTCATCTTGTAGTACTATTGATAAATAAGTCGAACGATTTGCACCATTTGTCTTACCAGTCACAACATGATTAATTAATGCTTCAATTACAACAGAATCATTACCTGGTTTTAAATCACAAATTTTATTCATTTTAAAACTCCTCTTTTTCTATCAATTTTTTTATATCGTCATAGTTATATCCTTTTCTAAGCAAAGAATCAACGAGTTTGTTTTTAAACTGTGAACCTGAGTATTTTTTAGAATATTTATTAAATAATTTCTGAAAATCTTTATTTAATAACTCTTTTTCTTTTTGATTATCATATTCAAAATCATAATCACTCATGGCCTTTTCAATTGTCTCATTAGTAAACCCCTTTAAAAATAATTTTTCTCTTATCTTTTTTATTACATTTTTGTGAGAGAAACTATTATTTCTATGATAGTAAGTTTCAATTAATGATATAGCAGCTTCATATTCCTCATCAGTATCTATTTCTTCTAAACACTGGTCGATAAGAACATTATCAATTTGGTAACTACGTAAATTATATATAGCTTTATTTAAACCAATTCCTATACGCATACATCTTTGTAAATAGTTCATCGCAAATAATTTATCATTAATTAAGTTTTTTTCTTTTAATAACTCTAATGTAGCATCTAATTGTGTATCATCAAAATCTCCATTATTCATTAACTTGGTTTTCATTTGATAATATGTATAGTCTTTTAAGGTAAGATACTTTAAAGCTTTATTATATGCTCGACTTACCTGTTCTAAATCTTTCAAAGAATCGAACAATTCTCTATCAATAACTTGTCCTACTTTTAAATCATATTGTTCTATAATCTGATCAGCCAGTTCTAATGAAATATTACTTCCATCAATTGAAAAGACAAGCTCATTTTTATGATGACGTAATGGAATAATAGATTTAAGAGTATAACTATAGTGTTTATTTACTATCCCGTTTTTATATACTTCTAATACTTTTTTAGCAAAAGTCTCTCCACTGTACTTTTTGGCTGTCTCTAAGGCGGTTTTTTTCATAGACGATAAATCAATCGACATCATTTTTAAAATAAGCTCAGGCAGCTCATTTTCCTCTTTAAAAAAGTATCCATTGTGTCCACTTTCTACGACATCTTTAAGTTGATCATCATATCTTGCTATTACTGGAATTCCACTAGCCATTGCTTCAATATAAGTTAACCCTTGTGTTTCAGATAAAGAAGCCGATATAAAAACATCAGAAATATGATAATGTGCAGGAACTAACTGCCCACTTTGTGGTCCTGTAAAAATAATATATTGACTAATATCATCATCACGAACCAACTCTTTTAATTCTTCTAATTGTGGTCCTCCTCCAACGATTAAGCATTTAATATTTTTATTTACCTTAACCACTTCTTTTAATGCATTTATAATGACATCTATACTTTTCTCTTGAGCAATTCGACCTAGGAAAGTTAATACAAAATGATTTTCAATATTATATTCCTTTTTTAACTTTAAAATAAGTTGTTCATTTTTATTAGCGGGATCAAAACGATCAAGTTCTAATCCTGTAGGAATAATATTAATGTGATTTTGTGTAATTCCATAGTGTTCTAAAGCATCTTTAGTTTTTAAAGAAGGAACTATTAGTTCCTGACATTTATTACTATATAGTTGACTGATTTTTGTAATCACTTTTTTTAATACTGTATCAACTGTCTCAGAATTTATTGGATTGACATAATGAGAGTAATCTTCCCACATTGTATGATAAGTATATACTACAGGAACATTTAAAGTTTCTCCTGCAATTCTCCCAAAAATACCAATTCCAAACTCCGTTTGTACATGAATGACTTCAGGAGCAAATCTTTTAATTTCTCGCATCCCTTTAAAAGAATATATATTACAAGCACGATATCCATATAAAGCTTGTATCTCCAATCCAGGAACCCTTAAAACTTGATCATCAAATCGATCATGATAATCACTATCACTTGGAAGTTCACTCGTGACAACCAAAACATCATGTCCAAGTTTAATTAACTCATTGCGCAAAATATTTGTTGACGTTGCTACACCATTAATATCAGGAATATATGTGTCAGAAAATAACGCTATTTTCATAGATACCTCCTATTTTTTTATATCTTGAAGTTGGATTTCATCAATTTCTTCTACAATAACTTCATCATTACTAGTAGCTATTTTTGATTTAGTAGTGTGAATTTCTTTACTGATCATAACAGTAATACCTCCCACAATTAAACCCATATAATATGTTATAAATCTCCAAACTAATAAAGTTGCAGATGTTCCACCTTTTAAAAAGCCATGAAGTAAAAAATAAAATGTACCCTCACTTCCACCACTTGCTCCAGGTAAAGGAACAAAATCAGAAATCATATATATAAAAGATGTTATTCCTATAAAATCAAAGAAATACGACCAATTTAAGGCTGTTCCCATCGCTTTAGCTGTTAAAAAAGGCATACTATAAAGTAAAGTAAGTCTCAAGACATTTAATAAAATTGATTTAATTAATACTTCTCGATTTTTTTGAAGTAATGTTAATTCATCTCTAAAAGACGATAATTGCCTTTCTATTTTGATACGTTTGTCTTCATAATTTCTAACAATATGCACTTTTGCAAGTAACTTTAAAATATTGTTACAAACAAAATTTTGCAATCTTCTAGATTTTGCTCCTAAAAACAAACTACTAATAACAGCAAAATTAATTAAAAAGCCTATTATAGCCAAAGAAAAAAACTTAGAATAAATAGAACTATAATATGTGTATCTAAAAAGCATAATTATAGAAGTATAAACAACCAATACACTTTGATATACAATAAACAACATTAATAAAATACTGGAAGAAAAAGTTGCCGAGATACCTTGTTTATTAAAAACATATACCTGATAAAATTGTCCACCTGTTGACATAGGAGTAATTCCACTAAAAAACACACCAGATAAAGAATTAGTAATTCCTTGCTTTATCGTATAATCTTTTTTATACACCCTGGCAAAGACAACCAAGCCCAATGCATTGACTAAATAATAAATAAACATAACAATAATACAAATAACTATCCATAAATAATTAGCATGTGTTAAATAATGAATTGTTGACTGAAGTTGACTGCCTATTGAAAAATATATTGATAAACCTCCAACCAGTAAAATAATTAAAATGTTTAGAAAATACTTCTTTTTGCTTTTTTTATCCATAAGATAAACCTCCTATTGGTTTAATACTTCTTCATAAATCATTTTTAATTGTTTACCTATATTCATTAATTCACGTTCTTGTGCCACTTTATAACCTTCTTCAATAGTAGAAGGAAGCTGTTTATTTATTATCATTTGAATAAGCTGAATAAAATCATCATTTGTCTTTCCCTTATAGCAATTCAAACGATCAATAAGCCATGGATCAAACGCTGGAATATCACGTACTAGCATTTGCGCTTTACATGCTAACGCTTCTAAAACAACTATTCCTTCTGTTTCTTCTCTTGATGGAAAGAAAAACAAATCACAACGTCCGTATGCTCCATTAATTACATCACCTGCAACATAGCCAGGCAAGATAACATTGTCTGGCAAATTTTTTAAAATTTTCTTTATTTTAGCAGTTGGATTAGATAACTTAATATCTCCAAACCAAAAGAATTTGTATTCTGGTAACGAATAAGCTACTTCCACAAAAGTATCAAACCCTTTTCTTTCAAATAACCAACCAACCGAAATAATAACTTTATCATTTTCGTCTATATGATACTTCTTGCAAAATGATTCTATTTGTTCTTGTGTTGGATTAAATTTATCCAAATCAACACCATTTGAAATAGCATGAATAGGTGTATTTAATCCGTATGCTTCTAAAAGATTTTTAGAATAAGGAGTAGGTGTAATAATTTCATCAGCTTCCTTGTATAAATACACAAGCCATTTCTTAAAAATTCCTGCTAGAGTATTCGAAAACATAAATGAATTTCTAAAATCCTCTTCTGTACTATGCGCATGATAAATTACTTTTTTATTATTATCCCTTGCCTGTTTAATCATTTTAATACTGTCAGGCCAAATAGTATTAATATGCAATATATCATAATCTAAATCTTCTTTATCAACAGTATATTCTATATTGTTCAAAGACAATGCTTTTTTTTGATGAACAAAAGCACGACCTATACCCGATTTCTTTATAGCATTTTCTTGCCCAAAATATAATTTAATTTTCACAATAATCACCATATCTATTCTACTATAATTTATATCAAATTAAAAGTAATTGTAATAGTTATGA